>JBCDCH010000019.1 GCA_039182125.1 Planctomycetota bacterium | reverse complement strand
TTCTTGAGCCGCTGCACGAGCGGGTCGACGAGTTGTTCGAACTTCGAGCGCGTGATGGTGAGGTTCAGGTGCTTGGGACCGCTGGCGTCGGCGGTAATGAACGGCAGGTTCACCGTCGTGTACATGGTGGTCGACAGCGCGATCTTGGCCGTCTCGGCCGACTCCATGAGCCGTTTCAGGGCCATTGGGTCTTGGCGAAGGTCGATGCCTTCCTGCTTCTTGAACTCGCCGGCGATGTAGTCGATGAGCTCTTCGTCGAAGTCGTCACCGCCCAGGTGCGTGTCACCGTTGATCGACTCGACGGCGAACATCTGCTCGCCGTCCTCGTTGGAGGTTTCGAGCACGGAGACGTCGAACGTACCGCCGCCGAGGTCGAAGACGAGGACGTCCTCGTTGGCCTTCTTGTCGATGCCGTACGCGACGGCCGCCGCGGTCGGCTCGGGGAGCACGCGGAGCACCTTCAGGCCCGCGATCTCGCCGGCCTGTTTGGTCGCCTGCCGCTGGGCGTCGTTGAAGTACGCCGGGACGGTGATGATCGCTTCCTCGACGCTCTCGCCGAGGTAGTCCTCGGCCGTCTTCTTCAGGTCCTGCAGGATGAACGCCGAGAGTTGCTCGGGGGTGTACTCCTTGTCGCGGACCTTGATCTTGACGTAGTCCTCGGGCCCACCGGTGATCTCGTAGGGGACCATCTTCTCTTCGGACTCGATCTCGTTGTGCCGGCGGCCCATGAACCGCTTGACGCTGAAGATGGTGTTCTTGGGGTTGGTCACCTGCTGGTGACGGGCGGTCTGGCCGACGAGCCGCTCACCCTTGTCGGTGAACGCGACCACGGACGGCGTGATGCGGTTGCCCTGCTGGTTGATGAGAACCTTGGGCTGGTCGCCCTCCATGACGGAGACGACGGAGTTGGTCGTGCCCAGGTCGATGCCGATGATCTTGGCCATAGTGTTTCAGTCCTTTGCGGTTTCAGTGAGGTTAATCAGATTTGGGAACCACATGATGGCAAGGCCCGTGCCGCGCGGAAATGGCGGTTTACGGAGCGGAATACGGCATTAGTGAATCATCGCGCGGCAAAGCCGCCCCGAGTCCCTGCCAGCATGACAGGAACACCGAGGCGGCTCGATCCGTCGCCGTAACTGTCAGAATCGGCAACGTGCCCCGACACGAGCGGCCTCGACGGGGAGGGCGCCGCGCAGTTCGAACCATGCCAGTCGGAAGTCGGCGATCAAGCTCCAGTACGGGTTGCCGAACGACGCCGGGCGGTTGCGTTCGATGAAGAAGTGACCGACCCAAGCCGGTCCGTAGCCGACGACGAGGGCGGCCAGAATCCACCACCACGCGATCATCCCGAGCGATGCAAGCACCCCGACAGTGACGACCGTCGCCACGGCAGCGACCGTGCCGACGACGTGGAACTTGCGGTTGAGCGGGTCCAGATGTTCGCCGAGGTAGAACGGCCAGAACTGGTCGAAGCTCGTCATCGGCTTCCGCGGCATCGTCGGTTCGTGATGGTGGTGCATACCCGAAGTACGACGCTGATCGCCGACCGTGCGACAGCCCGGCGGCATTGGTCCCATCAGGTCAAGCGTGCGTCAACCGAGGTACCGCCCCGCCCATGCGGCCAGCACGTCGGCAACGTACTGCGCGTCACGCGGCCTGGTCAGCAGATGGTCCGCATCATCAAGGCTCACGAAACTCTTCGGGTGCTTCGCGGCGGTGTACAACTTGGCGGCCTCGTCGATGCCGACGATCGTGTCGCCCGGGGCGTGCATGAACAGCACCGCCTTGTTCAGTCCGGACAGGCGGTCGGTCAGTTGGTGGGTTTCGAGATCGTCGAGAAACGACTTGGCGATGTCGAACTTCCGACCGGCGAGTGTGACGGTGGCGATACCGCAGGCCTCGATCTCCTCGCGTTGCTGGCCGAAAAGGTGCGTGACGTGGCCCGGATCGCTGGGCGCGCCGACGGTCGCGACGGCCGTGCATTCGGGCACGTCGAACGCCGCGGACAACACCGCCGCCCCGCCGAGGCTGTGCCCGATGAGCAGCTTGGGTGCCTGGGCGTTCTCCCGCAACCAGGCGGCGGCCGCGAGCAGGTCGGCGATGTTCGACGAGAAGCTCGTGTTGCCGAACTCGCCGTCGGAGTGGCCCAAGCCCGTGAAGTCGAACCGCAGCACCGAAACGCCCCGCTGGTTCAACCCTTCAGCAATCCGCCGGGCGGCGGCGATGTCCTTTGAGCACGTAAAGCAGTGCGCGAACAGCGCTGTCCCGATGGCATCGTCGGCGACATCAAACCGCGCGGCCAACTCGGCCGACGAACCCGCAAACCGAATTTCCCGCATCGCCATACGCGAAGCATATCACACGCCGGTCATTTTCCGACGACCGGGCAGAGCGGCTCGGTGAACTTGGTGCCGATCTTCGGTCGGGGACCGAGCACCGTCACGTTCGGGTGCCAGTTGATCCCGCTGTAGGCGGTGCCGTCAGGCATGAGGTGGGCGACGATGCTCAGGCGCGGCTCGTCAGCTTGGTTGGGCCCGGAGCCGTGAAAGCAAAGGCCGTGGTGGAAGCTTGCATGCCCAGACGGGAGGATGCACGGCTCATCACGCCACTCGCCCAAGTGTGCGAACTTCGCGTGCAGCTTCTCCAGGTCCTGATCGAAAAACGTGTCGGAGTCTTCGATGAGCCCCCACTTGTGGCTGCCGGCGATCGAACGCATGCCACCGTTGTGCAGGTCAGTGTCCTGCAGCGCGATCCATGCGGTGATCATGTTGGTGGTGTCGGCCGCCTTCCAAAAGCCACAGTCCTGGTGCCAGCCGACATTGCCAACATTGCCCGCGTCACCGGTCGGTGGCTTGTAGATCACCTGGTCGTGCCAAAGTCGGACGATGTCGCACCCGAGCAACTGCCGGGCGATCGACCCCACCGCCTCGGATAGAACCAGATCGCGTACGACATCGTTGACCCACCAACCGTTCTCGACCTTCCGAAGTGCGTGGGGATCGTACTCGGGCTTCACCGAGGACGGGTTCTGCGGAAAGCATCCCTTGCCGTCGAAATCGCCGGCCCAGATGCGGTCGTGGGCGTTGCGCAGCGCGGCGACCTGATCATCATCAATGAGCTTGGGCGAGATCCAGTAGCCGGAATCGGCGTAGCGATTGAGATCGGCCTCGGTGAGTTGATGGGAGACGTTGAGCGGTGATTCGATCGTGGCAGACATTGGGTTCCTCGATTGGGTTCCCGGACAGTCTGTGACAAACGGTGCCGGCTGGCGTCCGGCAATCCACGTCGTAGGATTTTGAACATGAGGGGTGAAACACGCCAGTACACAGAAGATCAGCGCGCACTCCGGCATCGCGGCATCACGCAACTCGGCTGGTCACGTTCCACGTCGGCCGACGACTACGGCCTCGCCGCCCACCGTCATGCGAACTCGTTCGAACTTTGCCTGATCGTGAGCGGGCAGGTCGACTGGTGGGCGGAGGATGAGACGCACCTGCTCGGGCCGGGCATGTGTCACCTGACACGCCCTGGCGAGGTCCACGGCGGGGCGAACGATGTTTTGGGGTTGGCGGAGCTTTACTGGGTCGGCTTCACACTGCCGGAGCCGCCGCGGGCCTACGGCGTCACGCCGACGGAAGCGCAACGTTTGGCCGAACGATTGCACGGCTTGCCGCGGACGTTCCGGGGCGACGCCGCGTTGGAGGCGTGCCTGGCACAACTGATGGCCTCATGCCGATCGAGTCACCCCCTCGCCTCGCTGCGAACGCGTGCCACGATGCTGAACATGCTACTGGCCGCGATCGACTGCGCGGACCGGGCAAATGACGAAAGGACAGCCATATCGCCTGGCATCGCCGCCGCCATACGGGCGTTTCGCCGCAAACCGAGCCGGGTGATGAGCGTCGATGAACTGGCCGATGTCGCGGGGCTTTCGGTGTCGCGGTTTCACGAGCGGTTCGTGCAGGAAACCGGCTACGCCCCGGCCGACTGGTGCGCCCGCCAGCGGATCGCTCACGCCAAACGCATGCTCCGTGAAAGCGACAAAACCGTGACCATCATCGCGATGGATTGCGGCTTCGCCTCGAGCCAGTACTTCGCGACCGCGTTCCGCAAGATCGTCGGCATCACGCCCACGGCCTACCGCCGAGCCGGGCACTAGACCGACACCTTGGCCGCGGGCTTCGCCGCCGCGTACTTCTCGGCCGCTTTCACCAATCCCAGGAACAACGGGCTCGGGTCGAGCGGACGACTGGTCATTTCCGGGTGGGCCTGAGTGCCGACAAAGTACGGGTGCTCGGACCGCGGCAGTTCGAGGATCTGCATGATCGGCTGGTGCGGGTGCTTGCCGCTGAAGATCAGGCCAGCTTTGGTCAGCTGTTCGATGTACTTCGGGTCCACCTCGTAGCGGTGGCGGAAGCGCAAGCGGATTCGATTGTTCTCGTCGAGCTTGCGCTCAAAGAGTTCGGCGGCGAGCGAGCTGGGCGTGACGTCGATGTCCTTCCCGCCGAGCCGCATGTTGCCGCCGAGCCCCTCGATCTGCTTTTGCTCGGGAAGGATGTCGATGACCGGGCAGCTGGAATCACGGCTGAACTCGGTCGAGTCGGCATCGGGCAACCCCGCGACGTTGCGGGCATATTCGATCACTGCCATCTGGAAGCCGAGACAGATCCCGAGGTACGGCAGCTTGTTTTCCCGGGCGTATTTGATGCAAGCGATCTTGCCCTCGGTGCCACGCGCGCCAAAGCCGCCGGGGACGATGATGCCGTGCATGCCCTTGAGCCGGGCGGCGACGTTCTTGTCGGTGATGTTGGTCGTGTCGATCCACTCGAGCTCGACGCTGATGCCGGTGTGGACTTCGCAGTGCTCGATGGCCTTGATGATCGAGGCGTAAGCGTCGCGAACGGACGTGTACTTACCGGTGACGGCGACCTTGAGTTTCTTCTCACGCTCCATCCCGATCGCGTCGACGTAGCGCTTCCACAGCGCACGCTGCTCGTCTTCATGCAGCACGTCGGCCCGTTCGTGCAGATCGAGGTGGGTCATCACCTCACGGTCCAGCCCTGCACCGCGTAGCGCCTCGGGCACGAGGTAGATGCTGTCGAGATCGTGCATGCTGAACACGCGCCGCATCGGGACGTTCGTGTACATGCTGATCTTCTGCCGGACCTTCTCGTTGATCGGCCGACGGCCGCGGCAGGCGACGATCTGGGGCATGATGCCCAGTTCCATGAGGCGTTTGATACCGAGCTGCGCCGCCTTGGACTTCTGCTCACCGAGCGCGTTGGGCTGGAGGACGTACGTGAGCGCGACAAACATCACCGCGTTCTCGCCTTCTTCGTAAGCGAGTTGTCGGCAAGCTTCGAGGTAGAAGGAGTTCTCGTAGTCGCCGACGGTGCCACCGATCTCGACGAAAACGACGTCGGCCTGACTCTTGACGGCGAGTTCGCGGAGTTTCAACTTCACCTCGCCGACGACGTGCGGGATGACCTGCACGTCGCGTCCGAGGTACCCGCCCTCGCGTTCCTTCTTGAGCACGGCACTGAGCACCTGGCCGTTGGTGGTGAAGTTTTCGCCGCCGAGGTTCTGGTCGAGCAGGCGCTCGTAGGTGCCCAGGTCCATGTCGGTTTCCATGCCGTCGTCCAGCACGAACACCTCGCCGTGGCGGAAGGGGTTCAATGTGCCCGAGTCGATGTTGAGGTAACCCTCCATCTTGATCGGCGCGACGGTGAGCTTCTTGTCCTTGAGCAACTTCGCCAGCGACGAGGCGAAGATGCCCTTGCCCAAGCCGCTGATGACGGTGCCGACGACCACGACGTACTTGGTCTTGCCACGCACATACCCCTCGGGCAGCGGCGTGTAGAACTCGGTCTCATCCTGGGCGTGACCGGTCGATGCGAGGAGGTCTTGGCTGTTCATGCTCATGGCTTGGTGCTCGTGAATCGTTGAACGAAGTCGGCGTACTGCTCGGCGGTGTCGATCCCCGCGGCGTGTCCGTCGGCCGCGAGAACATCAATGCGAAAACCGTGCTCCAGCACGCGCAACTGCTCAAGCTTCTCGGCCCGCTCCAGCGGCGTCGGCTCGAGCGTGGGGTACCGCAATAGGAAATCCCGGGTGTAAGCATAGATGCCCACGTGCAGCCGCGGCTCGACGGGCTCACCACGACTGAACGGAATCGGGCTGCGACTGAAGTACAACGCACGATCGTCGGTACCGGTGACGACTTTCACCCGATTCGGGTCGCTCACATCGCCGATGTACGGCACGCTCACCGTCGCCATCACCGCCCCGCTGTCGTCGAGGCGAAAGGACAGATCGCGGATGATCTTCGGGTCAATCTCCGGCTCGTCGCCCTGCACATTGATGACAAATGGCTCGCCCCGATCGGCGGCGACCTCGGCGATGCGATCGGTGCCTGAGGGATGGTTCGGGTCCGTCAGCACGACCTCGGTCCCGAACGGGGCCAAGGCGTCGGCGATCTCCTGATGATCCGCGGCAACCACGACCGGCCCGACATCGGCGGCCATGGCCCGCTCGACCGTGTGCTGCACCAGCGGCTTGCCCGTCTCGGCCAGCAGCATCTTCCGCGGCAGCCGCTCGGACGCCAGGCGAGCAGGGATAATCACAACCACATCGGGCATCGGCCAACGCTACCGCGCCAATCGCGGGGTGCCAAAATCTGTCCACGCTACGCCTCACTTTCGCTCGAAATCGCTGTGCTTGGGGTCGGCGACGGCGAGGACGACGGCACTGATCGCTTCCGGCCCGGCCGGGTCGATCGCGCGGGCCAGGGCACCGATCGTGCTGCCGGTGGTCATCACGTCGTCGACGATCACCACCCGCTTGCCGGCCACGGCGTCGGGATTGGTCAAACGGAACGCGTCGCGGACGTTCTCCCAGCGTTCGCGCATGCTCTTGGTTCGCACCTGCGGCAGGGTCCGGCGGTGTCGCACCGCGGGCCGAACGACGGGAACGCCACGGCGTTTGCCGAGCATGTCCGCGATGACCGCCGCTTGGTTGTACCCACGCGATACCCGCCGCGACCAATGCAACGGCACCGCGACGATCACGTGCGCGTCCGCCAGCACCGACCTTGCCATCGGCCGGTCCGCGAGCGTGTCGGCCAGGCGTTCCGCGATCCACCACTGGCTTTTGTACTTCTGTGCAATCACGGCCGACTGGAGCGGGCCGTTGAGCACGCCGAGGCGGGCGACGCGATCGAGCCGGCGTCGGCCGTTGCCCCCGCACCATGTGCAGGGCGCTTCCGCATCCGCCACGGGGCGGCCGCACGCGAAACAGCACGGCTCGGCCAGCGTCGCGGACCAGCCGGCCTCACACGCCTCGCAAAACATGCCCTCTGCCCCCGCCTCGCAATGAACGCAGGTCTGCGGGTAGGCGAAATGCACCGACTCCCGCCACGCCCACCGTGACGCGGCGACCGTGGTTGTGAAGGTGCGGTGGAGCAGCGAATGCATTTTCGCACGATACCGCACATCCCTGCTTGATCGCCATGTGGAGCGGCTGTCACGAGTTTCGCCTGTGATCCGCTCGCGCCGGCTCTATGGTGTGGTCTTGCCAGACACGCCCCCAATCCCATTCTCCGCCAAGGCCCGGCGGACGACCGAACAGCCGATCTCGTACCTCATGGCGGCGGCGGTCGAAAACCCGGACATCATCTCGTTCGCCGCCGGATTGGTCGATCCGCGGACGTTGCCGGTAATGCCGGTGCGGAAGATCGTCGATGACCTGCTCGGCAACGACGAGCGCGGCCGGGTGGTCATGCAGTACGGCACCACGCACGGCTTCGCGGAGCTACGCCAACTGCTCCACCAACACCTCTGCGACATCGACGGCGTCGACTACACGGCACAGGGAGTCACGCCCGACCATCTCGTCACCGCGACCGGCAGCCAACAGGCGATCTACATGCTCGCGGATGTGTTGGCCGACCCCGGCGACATCGGAATCTGCTGCCAGCCGGACTACTTCGTCTACACCGGTACGCTCCAATCCATCGGCGTCGAGGTCGTGGGCGTACCGATGGACGAAGGCGGAATGTGCGTCGAGGCGTTGGAACGATCGTTCGAGGAACTCAAGCACCAAAACCGGTTGCAACTGGTGCGGTTCGTGTACGTGCAAACCTACCACCAAAACCCGACGGGCCTGACCCTCGCGGCGGACCGCAGGCCGGCGATTCTCGAACTCGTGAAGAAGTACTCCGCGCTGGCCGGCCACCGGATCATCATCATCGAGGACGCGGCGTACCGCGAACTCACGTACGAAGGCCCGGAGGATCAACCATGGGCCCCACCGACGATCAAGTCGCTCGACGTCGGCAACGAGTACGTCGCGCTAAGCCAGACGTTTTCCAAGCCGTTCGCGCCCGGCATCAAGCTCGGCTACGCCGCACTGCCTGGGGCCGTCCTCGACGCGGTCCTGCAGCAAAAGGGCAACCACGACTTCGGAAGCGCGAACCTCGCCCAGCACATTGCCGCCGAAGCGTTGCGGACCGACGTGTACGCCGATCAACTCAAGGCCCTGCACGACGGCTACCGCGCCAAAATGCACGCCATGCTCGACGCGCTGAAGCGACACATGCCCGATGGCGTGACCTGGACCCACCCGCGCGGCGGGCTGTACGTCTGGGCGACCCTGCCCGAGTCGATCGACACGGCTCGTGAGTCGGCGTTGTTCGCCGATTGCGTGAAGCGCGGTGTGATGTACGTGCCGGGCGATTACTGCTACACCGGCGCGAACACGCCCCGCAACCAGATGCGGCTGAGCTTCGGCGTGGTGCCGATCGACAAGATCGAGTTGGGGATCGAACGTCTCGCCGCCGCCGTTGGCGCGAACTGATCGCCACGAGTTGATCCCCCGTGCCTTCTCGCCGGTGATCCCGTAACCTCACCGCAACGCCATGGGCACCACGCTTTTCTGGTACGTCTTCCGCGACCTGCTTCGCATCTTCCTCCTCGCCAACACGGCGTTGGCGGGCATCATGGCGTTCGGCGGCTTGCTCGATCCGCTCACCGACAACGGACTCTCGGCGTCGCAAGTCGGTCGGATTCTCACCTACCTGATGCCGGCGATGCTCACGTATTCGCTGCCAGTGGCGGCGCTGTTCGCGTGTACGTTCGTCTACGGCCGGCTCTCGGCGGACAACGAACTGACCGCGTGCCGGGCGGCGGGTGTACCGCTGTGGGAGTTGGCCTTGCCGGGGGTGGTGATGGGGTTGTCGGTCGCGCTGCTGAGCGGGGCGATGCTCAGCTTCATCGTGCCGCGGGCGACGCTGGCCGTGGAGCGGGTGGTGTTTTCCAACCTCGCCCAGTTCGCGGCCTTCCAGATCCGCCAGAACAACAAACTCGAACTCGGCGGGTTCAACCGTGGCGTGACGCTGTATGCGGCCGATGCGCGGGTCGGCGAATCGTCCGACGACGGGCGGACGCAAGTCGTGCATTTGCTCGACATTTCCATCGCCCGCTACGCCGACCTCCCCGAAGACGCCGACCCGAACACGACGCCGCGGCCGGTCGAGGAGATCTACGTCGCCCGCCAGGCAACCGCGTTCATCGAAAACACCGGCAACCCCGACGAGGACGTGCAGGTCACCATCAGTCTCGTCGACGGCATGGCGTTGCCCCGCACGATCGAAGGCGTCGACCAAGCCCGGCAGGCAACGCTTCGTAAGAGCCAGTTCGGCCCGTACCCTCTCCCGTCACCGCTGCGCGAGAACACGAAGTTCATGGACTTCGCCAAGCTCCGCAAGCTCGGCGTCCAGCCCGAGCAGTCGCGTCGCGTCGCGCTTGTGCTCAACGACTACGTCCGCGGTGATCAGCAGACGGCATACCTCCAGAACATCGTCATGGCCGGGCTCGAGCGGGATGGTGAGTTCGTCCTGGTCAGCAGCGACGGCGACATCTATACGCTCGCCCACGGCGGGACCGACTACCGTCTGCGCCGAGCGACGGTGAACATCGGTCCCGGTCCCGAGGCCATGCCCGACATTCGGTTCCAACGCACCACCCGCACGGAGCAGGGCCCGGAGATGCTGCTCGCGGCCAGTGCCGAGTCGGCGCAAGTCCGCGTGGGCAACACCGCCGACGGCACCGAACTCGCGGTGCAGGTTCGGCTGGTCAATCCGGTGGTGACCACCGTCGAGCCGGACGGAGCGCTCGTCGAGACGCCGCGCACCAGCTTCGAGACGACGATCATGGTGCCGACACCCAAGGAGATCCGCGACCTGAAGATGCGCACCGCCGAGACGTACCTGACCAATCCGGAGGTCTCGACGAAGATGAAAGGCCGACTGCGGCGCGAGGTGTACAAATTGCTCAACGGCGTGCACAGCGAGATTCACGCGCGGCTGTCGTTCGCGGTGAGTTGTTTCAGTCTCGTACTCGTTGGCATCGCGATCGGCGTGCTCTTCCGAACGGGGAACTTCCTGAGCGCGTTCGCCCTGTCGGTGGTGCCGGCGATCTTGTGCATCGTGCTCATCGTCAGCGGCCAGCACGTCGCGGAGAACATCCCGTCCAACGTGACCGCCGATTTCAACGACCCGCTGGGCTTGGGGATCATGATGATCTGGGGCGGCAATGCCGTGGTGTTCATCACCGGCATCACCCTCCTCTCGCGGCTCGGCAAGGTCTAGACACGCTTTCGTCGGGCTGTGGTTACGCCACGCTTGCTGGCCCGGTAGAACTCGACGATCTCTCGAACCTCAGGCACGTCGACACACTCGAGCTGTGCCAAAGCCTTGCTCATCACGGGTACGCGGCGCAGTGTCTGGTACGCGCGGGCGATGGCTTGGCGAGTTTCCGAGGAAAAGCCATTACGCCGAAGCCCGATGACGTTCGGACCGCGGACGCAGGTGTGCTGCACCAACGCGAATGGCGGCACGTCGAGCGAGAGGCCTTCGTTACCGTGAATCATGCAGAGACGCCCGACACGGGAGTACTGATGGATGCCCGTGCCGCCACCGAAAAACGTCCCGTCGCCGATCGCCGCATGGCCAGCGATCATCACCTGATTAGCGAGGGTAATGTCCGCACCGAGTTTGGTGTCATGGCCGAGGTGAACGCTGGTCATCAGGTAGCAACGATCACCAACGGCCGTGGCGTTGTCTCGTCCGGGCTTCGTCGCACGATTGACGGTCGTCTGTTCACGCAGCACGCAGTCATCGCCGATGACGACCCAGCCATCGTCGATCGGCGAATTGCGGTGTTGTGGCGGCCCGCCGATGGCCGCGTGGGGGCCGATGGTGCAGTTGCGCCCGATGACCGTGTTCCCCTCGATAATGGTGTAGGGAAGCACGGTCGTGCCTTCGCCGATGGTGACGGTGTCGGCGACAATGGCAGTGGGATGGATGTCGGGCATGAAAGATGCGCGTGAGGGTTGCCACGCGTGGAGAGCCAGAAGCTATTCTTCGACGATCGTCTCGCGGACGACTTCCTCGATGGTCGACAGGCCGTCGAAGATCGCCTTCAAGCCGGCATCGCGGAGGGTGGTCATGCCGCGGGCCTTGGCGGCATCGCGGAGCTTCTGCGTCGAGTCACGGTTGACGATCATCTCGCGCATGTCGTCATCGAGCGTCATGATCTCGAACACGCCAAGCCGGCCCTTGTAGCCGGTGTTGTTGCAGTTGTCGCAACCCTTGCCGTAGAAGAACTTCTGCCCTTCGACGTCCTCGGGCTTGAGCTCGAGCTCCATCAGCTGTTCGAGCGCGGGGGTGTACTCGGTCTTGCAGTCGAGGCAGATCTTTCGCACCAGGCGCTGGGCGATCACGCCTTCGAGCGTCGCGGTCACCAGGAACGGCTCGAGGCCAAGGTCGAGCAGACGTGCGATCGACGAGGGTGCGTCGTTGGTGTGCAAGGTCGAGAAGACCAAGTGACCGGTGAGCGATGCCTGCACCGCGATCTCGGCGGTCTCGCGGTCACGGATCTCACCCACGAGAATGGTGTCCGGGTCTTGACGCAGCATGGAGCGGAGGATCCGCGCGAACGTCATCTCGATGTCGGGTCGGATCTGACACTGGATGATGCCGTCAATGTCGTATTCGACCGGGTCCTCGGCGGTGATGAGTTTTTCGGTCGGGTCGTTGAGTTCGTTGAGAGCGGAGTAGAGCGTGGTGGTTTTGCCCGAGCCGGTCGGGCCGGTGACGATCACGATGCCGTTTGGCTTGTTGATCAGCACGCGGACGATCTTGAGCTCCTCGGGGCTGAGCCCGATCATCTCCAAATCGAGGTTCACGTTGCTGCGGTCCAGCACACGCATCACGACCGACTCACCGAACATCGTCGGCAAGACCGACACACGAAGGTCGATCTGCTGGTTGTTGACGTTGAGTTCGATACGGCCGTCCTGAGGCATGCGGCGCTCGGCGATGTCGAGGTTCGCCATGACCTTCACACGCGACGAGAGCGCCGCACCGATGTGGTTCGGCGGCGGCATCATCTCGTACAGCACACCGTCGATGCGATACCGCAGCTTGTATTCGTCCTCGAACGGCTCGAAGTGGATGTCGGACGCCTTGTCCTTGATCGCTTGAAGCAACACGAGGTTGATCAGCTTGCGGACCGGGTTGGAATCCGCGGCATCCTTGAGCGTCTCGAGGTCGAGGCTCTCTCCGCCGGACTTCTTCTTGAGGTCGGCGAGGTTGTCGTCGGTGTTGAGTTCGCCAAGGACGTCGCCGAGCGACTCGTCGGCGGTGTCGTAGTACTTGGTGATCAACGACTTGATCTGGTCGGCCTCGGCGATCTTCGCCTCGACCTTGAAGCCGAACAGGTTGCGCAGCTCGTCGAGTGCCTGGAAGTTGTCCTGATTGGCCATCGCGACGGTGAGCCGCTTCCTGGCTTCATCGAACTTGATCGGGATCAACTCGTACGTCTGCGCCGTCTGGGCGGGGACGGCCTTGATCGCTTCGGGCGGAATCTCCATCCCACGCAGATCAAGAAGTTCGTAGCCCTGCTGGGCGGCGAGGGCGATGTTAAGGTCGGCCTCGGAGATGTAATCGAAGTCGCGCAGGATTTGCCCCAGCGCACCGCCCTTCTGCTTCTGGAAGTTCAGCGCTTCGACGACCTGCTCGCGCTTGACCTTGCCCATCTTCGTAAGCACGCGGCCGATCGGACGTCCTTTGAGCTGGTCGATCGGGGGCATCTTCGTCGGGGCGTCGGCAGTGGCGGTCGGGGGCATGGAATACTCCGGGTGCGGGGATACGGATCATACAAACAAGCGGCGCGAATCTTACATCTTCTTCATCCGGTCACGACGGGCCTGGAGGGCGGCAGCGTCCTCGGGCTCGGCACCCGCACCACCGCCGTCATCATCATCGTCGACCTCGGCGAGCAGGCCGTCGTCGAGGTCATCGATGTCGTCGGCCCCGTGACGCTGGATGCGATCGACCATGCCGCCGGGGTTCTTGGACTTGTCGACCGCGTCCTCGGCGGTGATGTGCCCGGCGAGGTAGTGCATCCAGAGGTTGTCGTCCAGCAGCTGCATGCCGTACTTCTTACCGGTCTGAATGTCCGAGTCGATGCGGTAGGACTTGTTTTCGCGGATGAGGTTCTGGATCGAGGGCGTGACGTACA
Organism: Planctomycetota bacterium; assembly: GCA_039182125.1. Lineage (NCBI taxonomy): Bacteria > Pseudomonadati > Planctomycetota > Planctomycetota bacterium. The sequence goes on along the minus strand of JBCDCH010000019.1, from coordinate 48,706 downwards.
TGAACTCGTACGCCGCGAGCATGCCGTCGGTGTCGGCGCGGGGCATCAGCGCCTGCGAAAGCACGGCGATGAGGTTGTTCGCCAGCTGCACACGAACCTGCTCCTGCTGGTCGGTCGGGAACGCGTCGATGATTCGGTTGATAGTTGAAGCGGCACCGGAGGTGTGGAGCGTGCCGAAGACCAAGTGACCGGTTTCCGCGGCGGTGATCGCCGAGGAGATCGTCGGCAAGTCAAGCATCTCACCCACGAGCATGACGTCGGGGTCCTGACGCAAGGCACGCCGCAGCGCTTCGGAGAACGACGGCGTATCGACGCCGATCTCGCGCTGCACGACGATGGATTTCTTGTGCGGGTGGTAGTACTCGATGGGGTCTTCCATCGTGATGATGTGCCGATCGAACTGCTCGTTGATGTAGTTGATCATGCACGCGAGCGTCGTGGTCTTGCCCGAGCCGGTCGGGCCAGTCACGAGGAAGATGCCACGCGGGCGCCGGCAGATCTGGCGGGCCATCTCCGGCAAGCCGATCTGCTCGAAGGTCAGAATCGTGTTCGGGATTCGCCGCAGCACCAACGAGCAAGCGCCCTTCTGCTTGAAGATCGCCACGCGGAAGCGGGCCTCCTCGCCATACGCGAAACCGAAGTCGCCCGAGCCGGTCTCTTCGTACTCCTGCTGGATGCGCTCGGGCGTGATCGCCTTCATGAGCGAGACGGTGTCCTCGGGGTCGAGCACCTTGGTCTGCAACTCACGCAGCCGCCCGGAGAGGCGCAACGTCGGCGGCTTGCCAATGGCAAGGTGAAGGTCGGACGCCTTGCGCTTGACGACGGTCTCAAGCAGTCTGTCGATCTGAATCGTGGCCATGTTCTGTACTCAGTTACTCTGTGGCAACGCCCTCGACCTGGGCGACCTTGACGATTTCCTCGGCGGTGGTCACGCCCTTGAGCACTTTGATCACGCCGTCCTGCAGCAGGGTCTTCATGCCGCTGTCGCGGGCGGCCTTGCGGATCTTGTTGGTCGGGGCGCGGTCGAAGGCGAGTTGGCGGACTTCGTTGTTGAGCTTCATGAGCTCGAAGATGCCCTGTCGGCCACGGAAGCCGGTGCCGGCGCAGTGGTCGCAACCGCGCGGCTTGTAGAGAGTTTTGCCCTCGAGCATCTCCTGCGTGATGCCCGCCAAGCGCAGCCAGTTTTCGTCAGGTTCCTTGTCGATCACCTTACATTTCGGGCACAGCACGCGCACCAGACGCTGGGCCATGATCGCCTGCACCGCGGATGCGACCAGGAACGGCTTCACGCCCATGTCGATCAGACGCGTGATGGCCGACGGGGCGTCGTTGGTGTGGAGCGTAGAGAACACCAAGTGACCGGTGAGTGCCGCCTGGATAGCGACCTCGGCCACTTCGAGGTCACGAATCTCACCCACGAGAATGATGTTGGGTGCCTGACGCAGCATGGCCCGAAGGATTTTCGCGAATGACAGACCGATCGCTTCGCGGACCTGGCACTGGTTGATGCCGGCGAAGTTGTATTCGACCGGGTCCTCGGCGGTGATGATCTTGCGGTCCGGGCGGTTCAGAACGTTGAGCGCACCGTAGAGCGTGGTCGTCTTACCAGAACCGGTCGGGCCCGTGACGAGGAAGATGCCGTTGGGGCGTTTGATGATCTTCTCGAACTCCGCGTAGTCCTCGGACTCGAAGCCCATGTTCTCTAGGCCGATGCGGACGTTGTCGGGCCGCAGAATACGCAGCACGGTCGACTCGCCGTGGTAGGCGGGCAGCGTCGAGACACGGAAGTCGATCTGCTGGTTGTCGACGGTCATCTTGATGCGGCCGTCCTGGGGGAGGCGCTTCTCGGCGATGTCGATGCCGGCCATGATCTTGATGCGCGAGATCAGCGGACCACGCATGCGCAGCGGGATCTTGTCGCGCTCGACACACTCGCCGTCGATGCGGTAGCGCACCTTGACGCGGTCCTTCATCGGCTCGATGTGAATATCCGACGCACGCGTCCGCACCGCCTCGGCGATCATCGCCTGTACCAGCTTGATGATCGGTGCCTGCGTCGGGTCGTCGGCGTCCTCGCCCATGCTCCCGAGGTCGATCGATTTGTCGATGCTCTTGTCGATCGATTTGTCGATGGACTTGTCGATCGAGCCGTCCATGGACCGGTCCATCGTGTCGCGCAAACGGTCGATGGTGCGGTCCATCGTCTGGTCGATGGTGCTGGTCGCGTTGGCGTTGAACAGCGAGTCGATGACCTGCTTGATTTTGGTCTTGGGTGCCAGGACCGGCTTGATCTCCTTGCCGATACGGAAGCGGAGGATTTCCTGAAGCTCGAAATCGAGCGGGTCGTGCATGGCGACGCGCATCTTGCCCCCCTCGTTGCCCAACGGGAGGATCAGGTGCTTACGCATCAGGTCGTCGGGGATCGCGTTGACCGCATTAGGCGGCACGCTATTGGCGTCGAGGTCCTCGAACTCCAGGTTCTGCTGGGCGGCCAATGCCTTGTAAACGTTGGCCTCGGTGGAGATTTTCAAATCGACCAGCGCCTCGCCGATGCGGAGCTTTTTTTCCTTGGCGTGGTCGAGGCCCTGCTTGATCTCTTCGGGCTTATTGATGCCCCAATCGACGAGGATTTCACCGAGTTTTTTCTGGAGTTTGGCCATGACATACTGCCTTTCGCTCGAAACACCGGTCGGAAGCGGGGCCGACCGTGACCTGTCACCGGGCGCTGACGGGCATTGTAGGGTAACACGGGGCCGATGACCCACAAGCCGGGCACCGCGCCAGTATCGTGCCGGCTTGCCAAAGTTGTGTTTCTTTCGCAACACAACGCCATCACCGGTAACTTGGCACGGGTGGGCTCGCCAGCGTCATTTCGCCGTGCGGCATTGCCGGTGGCGCTGGCGTTGATCGGCGGGATCGTTCTCTCGACGCATATCGCCCCCTGGCCGTGGGTGGCTCTTGCGATCGCCACGATGGCGTTCGTCATCTCGCTCGCCGGGCGGTCGACGACGATCCTGCTACTCGGTTTCGCCGCACTCGGCTTCGCGGCGGCACAGCATCACTGGCACCGCTACGCCCCCAACGACGTTGCCCATTTCACAACGGCCAAGCCGCAACTGGTCCGCGTCCGCCTTCGACTCGACGAGCCGCCACGGGTCCGAATCCCGGACGCCGACGCGATGATCCCGATGCCGCCCATGCAAAACAGCATCGCGGAAGTCGTGGCCATCGAAACCATCGACGGTTGGGCGAACACCCGTGGCAGCGTCTTGCTCAACGTCCGCCGGGTCGACCCACGTCTCGCCGCCGGCCAGACGATCGAAGCACTCGCACTGCTACGCCGACCGGCCCCGGCGATGAACCCCGGACAGTTCGATTGGTCCCGGCACTACCGTGCCGACCGCATTCTCGCCGGCGTGTCGATCAACGGCCCGGATCAGCTTCGCATCATCGACACGGCCGCCCCGCCATTACGGACCGCCGCGCGGGCCTTCGTTCGCCAACGTCTCACCGCCGGGTTCGACGACATGGACGTGATCGACGCCGCGCTGCTCACGGCGCTGATTCTCGGTGAACGTGACCCGCTGATGAGCGATGTCGCCGACGACTTCCGCGCCATCGGGGCCGGCCACCACCTCGCGATCAGCGGCATGCACGTCGCAATCATGGGCGGGTTCGTGTTCCTCGTCGCCCGACTCACGCAACTGCCCCCGCGCCCGGCACTGCTGGCGGCGACCGTCTTCGTCCTCGCCTACGGCTGGCTCGCACAGCCGACACCGTCGGTCGCGCGAGCGGTGATCCTCTGGTCCGCGTTTGCCGTCGGTTTGCTACTACGGCACAAGGCCGACCCGCTGCAATCGCTGTCGGTCGCCGCGATCATCGTGCTTCTGTTGCAACCGCACGACCTGTTCTCGGCGGGGTTTCAACTCTCGTTCGGCACGGTGTTCGGGCTGCTGGTGCTCACGCCGATCGTCGTCGAGCGCGTCACCGAATGGGCCCGACCGGATGACGCCTACTTGGCCAGCGGTTGGTCGGTGGCCGCGCGGTGGTTCGACAACAAGACGATCAATGTCGTCGCCGCGACTCTCGTGGCGTGGGCGGTGTCGATGCCGCTGGTGGCTTGGCACTTCGGCCAGCTCAACCCGTGGGGCGTGGCCGGCTCAATCCTGCTGAGCGGGCCGACGATGCTCGCGCTGTGCGTCGGCTTGCTGAAGGTGCTGGCGAGCACGGCGGTCCCGTGGGGCGATGCGTTGTGGGCCGACCTCGCGGCGATTCCTGCCGGCTGGATGCGAAGCTCCGCGGCGAGCTTGTCCGGCTTGCCCGCCGCCGACGTGCCGCTGCCGCAACCGGCGTTGCTGATCGTGCTGATCTACTTCGCGGCATTGGCCGCGGCCGTGCGCAAGTGGCCGACCGGCACCATGCGATGGAGCACGCGCGGCGCCTTGGCCGCGGCGACATTCGTGCTCATCGTCGGGCCGTACCTGCAGCGCAAACCCGCCCTGACCATCGCCGCGCCCCAGGCGTTGGCGGGCGAGGTTGACGAAGTCCGCGTGACGGTGCTTGCGGTGGGAGCAGGCCAATGCGTCGTGATCGAAACACCTCAACGTCGGACTTGGTTGATCGACGCGGGCAGCGCGACGATGAGCGACCCGATGGGCCGGGCGATCGGGCCTTACCTGCGGCGTGCCAAGCTCACCGCGATTGAGGGGTTGCTTATCACGCACGCCAACGCGGATCACTACGGCGCGGCCGGCGATGTGGCCACGCGCTACGCACCGGGCACCGTGCTGGTCGGGCCGAGGTTCATCGACGACGCCCAGCGCGACCCGGCCGGCCTGGCGGTGCTTCGGCAACTCAACGCCGCGGACCTGCCGCCCACGGTCGTCTCCGCCGGGGAGCGTGTGCCACTGGGCCGGAATGCGTACCTCGAAGTGCTCTGGCCACCGGTGCTCGGGGAGCAATGGACGGCCAACGACACGTCGCTCGTGGTTAGGCTCCACGTCGCCGATCGCACGATGCTCTTCGCCGGTGACATCGAGAACGCGGCCATGGGCGAGTTGCTACGGAGCGCGGCCGATCTGTCGGCCGACGTTCTGCTCGCCCCGCACCACGGCAGCGCGGAAGAACTCACGCCAAAGTTCCTTGAGGCGGTCGATCCCAACTGGATCGTCAGCAGCGACGACGCGACGCCGACACGCAAGCAGAAGGCGTTCGAGGCACTGGTCGGCGACCGCCCGCTCCTGCGCACCGGCCGCGACGGCGCTATCACCATCGGACTCGGACTGGACGGAAGCATCCGTGTCGAGCCGTTTTTGAAGTAAGCGTCAACTCTTGCTGCTGATCAGTGCGTTGATCGGCTGAAGCACCTGCGGGACGATGCGATCGCTGGCGAGCTCGTCGGCTTTGTTCAGGAGTTCGTCGAACAGCTGCGGCGTCGCGCCTTCGCGGCGATTGCCCCAATACTGACGAATCACCAAGTACACGCTGATGACGTCCTCGTCGAAGTCACCGGTGCGGACCTCGTAGCTCCCGGTGCGCGTGACGACTTCGAGGCGGGCCTGCAGGCGGCAGTCCTCGCTGAGCGCGACCGTCGTCTTGGGCTGGAAGTCGAGCGGCTTGCCGGCCCCGGCGTCGAACAGGCAGGCGATCGGCGCGTCGCTCAGCAGCGCGTTGGCCACGACCTCGTCGTGGTTACCGGTGAACTCAAGGTCGAAGCCGAAAAGCACGTCCATGTAATCGATCTCGACCGGCGAGATGCCCAGGCCGTACGGCGCTTGTTCGAGCACCATGCGATGTAAGCCGGCGGCGTCTTCGAGTTCTTCGGGATTGACATGCCCGGCGGACAGGCGGGTCGGCTCGACGCTGAGCCAGCGGTAGGTCGGCGTGGAGCGGTCTTCCTCGATGGAAAACTCCCCCTCGCCGCCTCGCCTGAAGCGGGTCATGCCGGGGAATGCTTTCTGGGCCTGCTCGAAGAAATGGAGCAACGTCTCGCGGGTGTTGGGCAAGCGCATCTGCGTGCCGAGCCGCAGGTTGACGTAGAAGTCGTCGCAAAATGTGCCGTACGGCGTCGCCATCAGTGTGGGTTCTCCGTCGAGATGTATCGGTCGGGGCGGCACGCGCCACCACACCTGCTACCGTGGACACCCTGCATCGCGTCAAGGTACGCCGCAAAGGGCCAGACGCCAACGATTTTTCGCCGCCGACCGCTCGCACTCGCCTCATGGCCAAGACCGCCACCACGAACACAGCCGGCACGACCGTCAAACCCGGACTCCCGGTCTACGCACTCGTCGGCGAAGTCCCGTTCCTTCAACAACAGAGTCTGGCGGCGATTACGGCAACGCTATCCGATGAGCCGCAACGGATCGACGTGGACGGCGAGCGGGCCGGACTCGCCGAGGTACTCGACGAGTTGCGTAGCTTTGCGATGTTTGGCGGCGAGAAGCTCGTGGTTGTTCGCGACGCCGACGAGTTCATTTCCAAGCACCGCCCCCAACTCGAAGATTACGTTGCCGCGCCCGCCGATTCGGGGACGCTGGTGCTGCGTTGCCGATCGCTCCCGGGCAACCAGCGGATCGCCAAGTCGATCGCGAAGGTCGGTCAGGTGATCAAGTGCGAGCCGCCCAAGGAGCGCGAGCTACCGGCGTGGATCGAGCAACGGGCGCGGACCGCGCACGGCCTCGAGATGGATCGCGACGCGGCCGACCTGCTCGCCGACCTCATCGGCGCGGAGCTCGGCCGGATCGACAACGAGCTGGCGAAGCTCGCGTTGAACGTGGACGGCCCGGTCACCGCCCAGACCATCCGCGCCGGCGGCGTGGCATTCCAGCGGGAGCAGCAGATGTGGAGCATGACCGACGCGCTGAGCAGCGGCGACACGGCCGAGGCCGTGCGACGCTGGCGACAACTTCAGCAGACCGACAGTTCCGCGGCCTTCCGTGCCGTGACCTGGCTGGCGATCTGGGTCGAGAAAGCCACCGCCGCCAGGCGGATGAAGCTCCGCAGCAACGCCAGCGACTTCGCCATCGGCAAGGAACTACGCATCTGGCCCGCGAGCAACGTCGGGCCGCTACTGGCACAGGCCGAGACGATGGGCGACGTCGGGCTGCGGCGCGCGCTGGATCAACTCGCCCTGCTGGACCGGCGGATCAAGACTGGCTTCGCCAACGTCGGCCCGGCGGTGGAACGTTTTCTCGTGACGCTTTGATCACTCGTCCGATGCCGGCAACACATCCTCGATGCGAAACGCACCGTCGGTGATTTCGGCGACTTCCCCGCCCGCGGACGGAATGCTGAACGAGAAGCTGCCGACCGCGTCGGGGCCGAGTTCGTCGATGATCAACGTGCCGACCTGCGTATCGCCGACCGGGGCGTAGTACTCGACGGGCGCGGCCAGGGAACCGGCGGCATAATCCTTGGCATAAAGCTGGAACGACTCGATGTTCTGGTCGCCGCGGATGATCGGGTAGGTGCCCGGACCGTCGACGCCGGAGACGGTCAGAACAAACTCACGGGCGGGCTCGGTGCCGTTGCCCTGCCGGTCGCCGGATTTGGCGATCAGGCGGAACCGGCCGGTCAGCGTGTCGATGCCGGTCGGCTTTTCGGGGCGGTTGCCGTTGTCCTGGGAACGGATCGCCGGCTCGTAGGCGGCCATGAACTCGGTCGCGGCGAACTCGTCGCCGTTGAACGACGCGATCACGCCCGGCTCGCCAGCGTCATCGCCGCCGCAACCGACGAGGGTGCATGCAAAGACGATCAAAGCCCACGCCTTCAGGCGTGGGTCGGCGAGGCGTTTGGCGGACCCACGGCTAAAGCCGTGGGCTTTGGGGGTCGCAAGGTTGAACATGATCAATCGTCCAGCAGGTCGAGGGTGGTGAACCGGCCCTTTTCGAGGAACTCGAGACTCGCGCCACCGCCGGTGGAGACGTGGCTGACACGTTCGGAGAGGCCGAGCTTTTCGACGGCCGCGGCACTGTCGCCGCCGCCGATGATCGTGATGCCGCCCTTGTCGGTGCATGCCACACACGCGTCGGCGATCGCCTGGGTCCCGGCAGCGAACGGCACCTTCTCGAACACGCCCATCGGGCCGTTCCAGACCACGGTGCCGGCGTTCTCGACGATGTCGAGGAAGTGACTGCGGGTTTCGGGGCCGATGTCGAAGCCCTCGCGGCCGTCGGGGATGTCGCCCTCGACGATGGTCGTCGTGGCGTCGTCGGTCATCTCCGTGGCGGTGACGGTGTCGACCGGCAGCTTGAGCTTCTCGCCGGCTTTCTTCATCAGGCTCGTGGCGAGGTCGACCTTGTCCGGCTCGACCAGCGAGTCGCCGACCTTCTTGCCTTGGGCGAGGAAGAACGTGTACGCCATCGCGCCACCGATGAGCAGTGTGTCGGCCTTGTCGAGCAAACGCTCGATCACCTTGATTTTGTCGGAGACCTTCGCCCCGCCGAGCACGGCGACGAACGGCCGCTTCGGCTCTTCGAGCGCGCCGCCGAGGTACTCCAGTTCCTTGTTGATGAGAAAGCCAGCGACACGCGGCTTGCCGTCGAGCAGCTGCGGAACGCCGAAGGTCGAGGCGTGTTCGCGGTGGGCGGTACCGAAGGCGTCGTTGACGTAGACGTCGGCGAAGACGGCGAGCTGTTTGGCGAAGTCGGGGTCGTTCTTTTCCTCGCCGGCGTGATAACGGAGGTTTTCCAGCAACAGCACTTGGCCATCCTGTAACGCATCCACCTTGGCGGCCACCGCGTCACCGATGCAGTCGTCGGCGAAGTCGACCGAGGTGCCGGGCAGCAGCGTTGCAAGATGCTTGGCGACCGGAGCGAGGGTGAACTCGGGCTTTCGTTGGCCCTTGGGCCGACCGAGGTGGGACATGAGGATCAGCTTGCCTCCGCCGGCGAGTACCGCCTTGATCGTCGGCAGCGCCTGGGTGATGCGGCGATCGTCGGTGATCGTCTCGCCGTCCAGCGGCACGTTGAAATCCACACGCATCAGCACACGCTTGGAAGTGACATCGATATCGGCGACGGTCTTTTTCATGGTTTGGGCGCTTTCCTTCGGCCGGGCGGGCGCGATGCTAAGCGAGGTGCCCAGACGGTCAAGATGGATCCCGGCGTTGGTGTGTACAGCGTATGCGACAGTTACGCTGCTCGGCGTGGCGTTGCTCGGATTGGCCGGCACGCCGGCGGGCGCGGAGCTCTCGGCCGCACGTTCGGTCTTCGCCGCGACCAACGCCGCCAGCGGGTCGGGGCTGCCGACGGGGTACACGTTCAACGTGCTGGGCACGGCGGTCGTCTGGACGCTGGGCATCGGCGGGATGTTCGCGGTGCTCTGGCCACTTCTGGGGGGACGGGCTGCGTGGCTGTTGCCGTTGGCGATCGTGAGCCCGAGCGGGTTCGCGACCTGGGGAACGGCGAGCGCGTGGATCGGCGTGCCGGTCGCGCTGGTGGTGAGCACGTCGGCGTTGTGGCTGGCGAAGGGATCGACAACCGAACCCCGACGATTCCGGGCCTACTGGCTGCTGCTCCCGATCGCGTTCTTCCCGTTGGCGATCCGGGTGTTGCTCACCGGGACCACCGTGCAGGACACGGCGTTGATGACACTGCTCACGCTGTTGCACGTCGGCGGCGTGGCGATCCTCGTACGACCCAAGCCGTGGCTGGCAGGCGTGTTGGTGCTGTACACGTTGACGTCGATGTTTCTGCTGGCGACCGAGCCGAACGTACCGCCGATGCGGGTGTTGACACTCTCGGCGTCGGCGGCGTCGACCGGCGGGACCGACGTGGGTCCGATCAACGTCTCCGACAACGCCCTACTCGCGCTCGGAGTCACTCAGACGCTGGCGAAGTGCTGGGCGCTGTGGCTGGTGTGGACACGGGTTCCGCTGGCGGATCGGTGGGCCGGGCGTCCGGCGTCGGCTCAGGCTCTGTCGGGCCCGGCTCCGGAGCCGGACGCGTCGTAGCCGGCTCGTCCGTTGCCGGCTCCTCGACCCGCTCCTCCTCAGACGGTCCCGGCTTCTCCGACTCCGCCGGCTCGAGCGGCACCAACGGGTCGACCAACGGCGCGGGCAATTCCGCCGCAGCGGCGCCGAGATACTGATCCCACCGCTTCTTCAACTCGGGATTCGCCGCGATGAATCGCTTCCAGGCGGCGTAGTGGCTGCGGAGAAAAAACGTCCGCTCGGCATGGTCGGCCGCGTCACGCCGCAGGACTTTCGCCTCGGCCTCGAGCGCGGCGAGTTGGGCTTTGAGTTGCTCGTTCTCCCGGTTGAGCTCGGACTTGCGGTCCTGGGCTTGTTTGAGTTGGGCCAGCGCGTCCTCGTAGTCCTTTTTGTAGTCGCGACTGTCCTGGGCCGCCGCGACGGCCGGAAACAAGGCCAGGCACAACCCGGCCGCGAGGCAACTTCGGGGGAAGCGTGAAAGCGTCATCTCCCATAGCATACCGCCGTCGGCAACTCCCGCCCCGCCGGCGCATGGTTCACACCAGTCCCCGCTTCGTACCCCCGCCGGAGGTCGCCGCTTTGATCCGATTCCCGTGCAACTGTGGCAACGAGATTGCCGTTCGCGAAGACATGGCCGGCGACGTCACCCAATGCGGTCGTTGCGGCCGGCTGGTCGACATCCCTTACCTCGAAGACCTCGACAAGATCGACAGGGACGGCGCGTTCAAGATAAACGTCGACACGCCGAATCCAGACAACAAACTCGACGAGGTCCCCGGGCAGGGCGTGGTACTCGAGTACCGCGGGAAGAAGGGCAAAAGCCCCGACCGCCGGACTTCGTTGGAGAAGTTCATGGCCGCCGGCGCGCCTGCGGATTTCGACAAGCCGGCCAAAAGTCGACCCAAGTACGACCCTGAGACCGGCGAACTCATCGCGCCGCTCGACATCGCCGATCGCGGAGTCGACGCGCAAACCGTCACGCCGATAGACGAATCTGACCCCCATCTTTCAACCGGGGGCCACACCGACCCCCGGCAAGCCGACAAGAGCAGCACGCTCCGCTACGCCGACCGCAACACCCAACCACGCGTGTCACTGGTCAGTCTACCGGTCGAGCTGTTCATGGCGCACAACGCGTTCGTGATCATGATCCTGTTCGCCGGGCACATCCTGCTCAACGTGTACTTCGCGTTGCCGTTGGCGTTCATCCTGTTTTTGAGCCTTGCCGGGTTCCTGCTCATGCTCGGCGTCGTCGGGCACTACGGGAACACCATCGAAGACACCGGCCCCGAGCAGCGCGACGAGATCCCCACGCTCTTCCGCAACGCGAGCTTCGCCGAGGACATCTGGCTGCCGTTCGTGCGGGTCGTGGTGGCGACGTGCGTCTGCTTCTGGCCGATGATCCTGGTGCAGGCCGTCGGGCTGTACGACCGAGCGGCCGGCATTTCCGCGGGGGTCGCCGGACGCGCCGCGCCCGAGCCGACACTGCCGTCCGAAGCCGCACTGATCGCGCTGGGCCTTTGTGCGATCACGTTTTTCGCTTTCCCGGCCGTGCTGCTCATCACCTGCACCAGCGGGTCGATGGCGAACCTCGCACCTCACCGCATCGCACGCACCATGTGGGGCGGCGGGCTCGGCTACATCTGGTGTCTCATGCTTTTCGCCATGGCGTTGGCCGTCACGCTCGGATCGACCGGCGCGTTCAACGTCGCGCTCGCCCTGGCCTTCGATCAGCTCCCGCCGGTGGCCATCCCGACCTGGGCATTCGTGTTGGCCGGATCGGCCGGCACGCTCATCGGCGTCTACCTGCTGCACCTCGCGTGCTTCTCACTCGGGCTGGTCTACCGCAAACACCACGGAGACTTCCGCTGGGTCCATCAGCATTTCGAAAAGGTTGAACGTGACGACGCGATGAGCAAGCTCGAGAAGTTCCACAAGCGTGAACGTGCACGACAACGGGCCAAAGCGCGGCGTTCGCTGGTCGACACGGAGCGCCGCGACGAACGCCAACTCGCCGCGTTGCGTAAGTAGTTTTCCTAAGCTGACGCATGCGTCTCGCCCTTGCACAGATCAACCCGACGGTCGGCGACCTGCCGGGGAACGTTGCGAAGCATGCCGATTGCATTCAACGGGCCGCCGATGCGGGAGCGACGCTGGTCGTCTTCCCCGAACTGTCGCTCACCGGCTACCCGCCCAAGGACCTGCTGCTCAAGACGGAGTTCATCGACGCGCAACTGGACGCGCTCGGCGAACTCGCGGGCATGTCCAACGGCATCGCGGCCCTCGTCGGCTACGCCGAGCGGAACACGGCCCCGATAGGCCGGCCACTGCACAACGCCGTCGCCCTACTCGCCCATGGCAAGATCGAATCGCGACACTTCAAGACGCTTCTGCCGACGTATGACGTGTTCGACGAGAGCCGATACTTCGAACCCGGCCCCAACGACGAACGCAACAACATCGTCACCGTCAACGACTCACGCGGTGAGGACACGCCGGTCGGTGTGTCGATCTGCGAAGACCTCTGGAACGATGAACGGCTCATCCCACGTCGGCTTTACCACAGCAATCCGATCCGCGATCTCCATGCCGCCGGCGCGAGCCTCATGGTCAACGCGTCGGCGTCGCCGTTCGTGGTCGGCAAGCATGACTTCCGCCGCGAACTCTTCGCCGCCCAGGTGAAAGACGTCGGGCGGCCGCTGGTGTACGTCAACCAGGTCGGCGGCAACGACGAGTTGGTCTTCGACGGCAACTCTCTCGCGATCGACGCCGCCGGCAACATCATCGCCCAAGCCAAGGATTTCGAGGAAGACCTCCTCATCGTCGACCTCGACACCGGCGACTACCGCAACGAACTCCACAGCACCGGCATCGAATCGATCCGCCGTGCGCTCGTGCTCGGCCTGCGGGACTACGTTCACAAGTGCGGCTTCGAGAAAGTCGTCATCGGACTCTCCGGCGGCATCGACTCGGCCGTCACCGCCGCGCTGGCCGTCGAAGCATTCGGCCCCAAGGCGGTCACCGGCATCGCGCTGCCGTCACGCTACTCGTCGGGGCACTCGGTCATCGACGCCGAAGTGCTGGCCGACAATCTCGGCATGCCGTTCCACATCGTGCCGATCAAGCCGATGCACAACGCATACGCCGAGGCTATCGACCCGCTGTTCAAAGTGCAGGGACTCACCGAGGAAAACCTCCAGGCTCGCATCCGTGGCGCGACGCTCATGGCCCACTCCAACGAGACCGGCGCGCTACTGCTGACCACCGGCAACAAGTCGGAACTTGCCGTCGGTTATTGCACGCTCTACGGCGACATGTGCGGCGGACTCGCGGTCATCTCCGACGTGCCCAAGACCGACGTCTACGCCCTGGCCCGTCACATCAACGAGCACGCCGGCCGAGAACTGATCCCCGAAAACACGATCACCAAACCGCCCTCGGCCGAGTTGCGTCCGGACCAACTCGACACCGATTCGCTGCCGGATTACGACGTGCTCGATGACATTCTCGAGCGATACGTCGAGGACGACGCCCCCATCGCCGACATCATCGCCGCCGGCCACGACGCGGAAATCGTGCAACGGATCATCCGGCTTGTCGACATCAACGAATACAAACGCCGCCAAGCCGCTCCGGGGCTGAAGGTCACCAGCCGCGCCTTCGGCTTCGGCCGCCGCATGCCCATCGCCCAGCGCTACAGGCCCAAGCTTTGAAGGTCGTCACCCGACAAGTTTGTTCCACCGCGCCACCTCGTCAGCTTGTGGCAAGCGGAACCGGACCGTGGCCTCGTCGCGCCACTTACCGACGCCAGCGTCGTGGTACGGCAACAACTCAACGCCACCCAGTTGCAGCGTGTCGCGCAGTTGCTTGATCGCGTCGAAGTGCTCGGCGGTGTCGTTAACGCCGGTGATGATCGGGCAACGCAGTTGAATCCGTGCACCGGCTTCGGCGAGCATGCGGAGATTGTCCAGTACCAAATCGGCCGGCGCGCCGACCATCGCGCGATGCTCGGCATCACCGGTGATCTTGTAGTCGAAGTGATACAGATCCGTGTACGGCAAGGTCCGTCGCAGCCGATCGGCACTGACTGCACCAGACGTGTCGAGGCAGGTATGAACCCCCGCATCCCGCGCGGCCGAGAGTAACGCCACCGCGAACTCGGGCTGCATCATCGGCTCGCCGCCCGAGATCGTCATCCCGCCACCGCTGCTTCGGTAGAACGCATCGTCACGCCGGACGATGTCCATCACCTCGCCGACGCCCATCTCCCGGCCGACCGTCTTCGCTGACCCGTCCGCGGCGGTCCGTTGTTCGGGGGTGAGCCGTTGCGACTCGGGGTTGTGGCACCACGGACAACGCAGCGGGCAGCCCTTGAGAAACACCACCGTCCGCAAGCCCGGCCCGTCGTGATAGGCCGCACGCTGAACATCGAACACGATGCCTCGCACGTCGCTCATCGAAGACTCCCGTGACAGGTCCGGCTGATGATTTCACGCTGCACATCCCGGGCGAGTTCGACGAACCGCGCACTGAACCCGCCGACACGCACTAGGAGATTCGGGTGACGCTCGGGATGCTCGTAGGCGTCGAGCAGATCGTCGGCGTTGACGACGGTGATCATCAGTTGTGTCCCGCCGAGGCCGAAGTAGCCGCGGAGTAATGCGTCGGTCCGTGGACAGTTGCACTCGGAGAACAAATCCGGGCTGAGCTTGAGGTTCTGCACCGCACCGGCGTGGACGGTCGGATCAAGGCGAGCAAGGGAGCGGAGCAACGCGGTGATGCCGTTTCGGTCGGCCCCGCCGGCGGGGTTGTTACCGTTGGCAAACGGCCTGCCCGCCGGGCGACCGTCGGGCGTCGCGCCGGTGTGTCGACCGAGGATCGTGTTGGCCTGATTGTTGATGATCACGACGAGATAACTGTCGAGCCCGACACGCTTGCCGTGCTTGCGGGTGACCCCACAGAGCGTGCGGTGCTGCTCGGCAGCGAGGTCGTCAACGGCAGGGTCGTCGTTACCCCATTTGGGCGCGGCGACGAGTCGTGCCCGTACTTCGCCGTGGCCGACGAAATCCGCCCGTACCGCCGACCGGAGTCGGCCGAAGGTCAGTGACTTTTGTTCGTAGACACAACGGCGGATCGCGGCCAGGCCGTCGGCGGCGTTGGTATTGCCGTAGGTTTCGAGCGTGCCGCCGAGGTGGGCGCAGCCGCCGTCAAACATCGCCCGACCGCGTCGCATCGAATTTTCGTCGAGCAATGTGAAAAACAGGAACGCCCCTTCGGCGGCGGCGACGTCGTACGCCAACGCCTCCTGCTCCGCCAGCGCAGCGACATTGCGTTCGACCCGCCGGTCGTACGCACAACGCAATGCGTTGAAGTCGGCAAAGCCTTGGCTGGGCGCGTCGAGGACGACGTTCCGCAACACGGCCGGCAAGTTCAGCACGCCGTTGGGCGAGCCGAACGAATGCCCTTCAATCACGTACTCCCCGCAACCGAACGGCACATACCGCTCGGCCAGATCCTGGCTGACGCCGAACGCCCGTTCGACGGCCGGCACGTTCACGGCGTCATTGTAAAGCATCGGGTAGGTCAGCCCCGAGCCAATCATGTCGAGCGCGGTCTCGTACAGCGCCGGGTCTTGTGCGTCATCAAGGCGGAGCGTGAGTTGCGGCTCGGGCGCGGGGGCTTCGCGAGTGGCCTGCAACGCGAGCCGGGCGAACTGATCGGCCGCCTCGGGATTGCGTCGGCCGCGACCGCCGATGATGACGCGCCCGTTGAACGTGGTCTTTCGTTCTTCGATGCACCGCCAGAGCGCAGTGACCAACCGCTGGGCAGAAGCGTCATCGAGCCGACCGGCGGCAAGGTCCGCCGCCAGAAACAGGCCGGCGTAATCGTCCATGCGCCCGAAGTTTCGCCCGCCACTGATCAGCACCGTCAACCACACCAGTTGGAGGGCTTCACGCAGCGTCTCCGGTGGGCGCCTGCAGAGACCGTCGAGCGTGGCCGAAAGATGCCCGTCACCGATCGCCTCGGCCTCAACCGCGTACCGCCGGCAAAGCCCGGTCAACACCTCGACCGCGTCGACCAGCCCCCCGCGCAGCATGGCGTCTTCGACCTGCCGTGCTTCCTCGGCAAGCCCCGGTAAACCGAGACGGAGAACTCGCCCGAAGTCCGGGCTGAACCCCGCGAGCCGGTACAACGGGAACGCCTCGCCCGGCTCGTCCGTCCATGCGTCGCTCGGCAGTGTTGCCGTCAGATCGGCCGGATACGTCTGGCGGACAAGATTGTCGGTGCGATGGTCGTGCCAATAGCGTTCGACCTGTCCAATCCGATCGGCGTGCATCCCCCGCGTCCGCTCTCCGAGCCAATCTGGAAGCCGATCCGGATGGAAGCAGAACCCCAGCCCCTGATCCTCCGGGGAAAACAGCAACGGCAGTTCGTTGAGTCGGCCCGCAAACACGTCGCCTCGTCGCAGGGGCGCGAACTGCAACGGAACCTGCAACCGCAGGCATGCGGCCTCGCGAACCGCCGGCGGCGCATGGGCGAACCGGCGGTGCGTGTCGGTAAACACCTCGAGGTATGCGAGCTTCAACTCCGAGATCCCGGAATCGGGTCGCTGCGGATGATTCATGGGCGAACCTCTCGTTCACCCGAATCATCGACCGACAGCAAGACCGCTGCCACCCAATTGGACGACAAAAAGATACGATTAGTTGATATTCAACTCGCCCACGGCCTTAGAGAATAATCAGCCAGAAAAGCACGCAGAAAATCGCTAGAGCGAAAATCGAGATAACCGTCGCGGTCGTGATGCTGAACCGATTCGCGTCGGTGTTGTACACCGTGGCATCGGGAGTGGCGGCGTAACGCCCGTGCGACTCGACGTCCGAATCCAGTTTTCCGCTCTCCGGCTCGCCCTTGGTCGGCGTCTCCTGCTCGGGCGTCGTCTTCTTGGACTTAAGTTTCTCGAGGTCCGGCGAGATCGGGTTGGCCGACGGCTTAAGGTCGTGCTTGGGCAACGTTTCGGCCGGCTCGAGCGCGTAGTCGCCCGACGAATCGTGGCCCGCCACCGTCGCCCGGTGACCCTTGGGTGTGCCGTCGGGGTTGAATGCCGGAGGTGCGGGCGGCTTGGCCATGTGAGCAGGTTAGCGACTCTCGCCCCGTTCCGCAGCATCTGATCGCCGCGCAGGGAACTACTCGAAAGTACACCGAATAGCACCACCACCAACGACGAATGGTACATGCCGGAATTTCCTGAACCGGGCTACGTTTCACCCCTCGTTTTCACCCGCTTTCTCGAGGAGAGAAAACCATGTCCATCAGAACACCTGCCGCGCTCACCATCGCCGCGGCTTCCGCGTGCGTCACCCTCTCGACCACCAACACACATGCACAATCGACCGTCAGCGGCGTCGTCATTCTCGACTTCGAAGGCGACATCGGCTCCGGGTCGATCGCCCCGTCGGCCGTGCCGATCAACGGCCTGACGGCCGACGACCTCGACGCGACTTTCGGCGGCACCATTGGCGCGATCCAGGACGGCTCGGGCTTGTCGGTCCCGCTCGACACGCCGCTGCAGGTGAATCCCGAAGGCTCGAACCTTTTCGTCAGCCTCGGCGCGGACGCGGGAGCACAAACCACGGTGTCGCTGACGATCAGTGAGTTGACCGGCACCGGCTTCGTCGGACCCGGCATCGGCGACGCGGATGACACATTCGACGGCGTCGCCGCCACCGAGGTTGCCGCCGACTTCTATGAGTTCGCGCCCGGCAGTTCGGTGACGTTCACCTACAACGACCTGCTCCCGAGCAGCACCTACACGATCGCGTCGTTCAGTTCGAACATCGCGGCGGGGATCGGGCCGGACAACGCCGGGCTGGCGACAGTCGGTGGGGCAAGTGTCGAGTTCCTCCCCGCCGCGGTCGGCACCGCAGGCACGGGAACGCTGTTCAACTTCGTCGACGTGATGTCGGACGTCGACGGCACGCTCGACATCACTTTCGCCGCCCCCAACGCGGGACCGACGTTCGTGAGCGGCTTCTTCATCGTCGGCGAGTTCAACCAAGTTCCCGAGCCGGCATCGGCGCTGGCAGGACTCGTCGGGGCCGTCATGCTCGTCCGACGCCGGCGGTGATGCACAGGGCTCACAGCTCGTTGAGTTGCAGGGACTTGACACGTGCGGGGCTGGTGACAGCCCCCGCGCTGGCGGGGCCGACGAGGGTGGCGAACTTCCAGAGCACGCCGCCGTCGTAGTTGATCGGCGGCGGCACGAACGCCGCGCGGCGGCGGGCCAACTCGTTGTCGTCGACTTCCAACTCGATCGTGCCGGCCTCGGCGTCGACGGCGATCATGTCGCCGTCACGCACCAGCGCGATCGGGCCGCCGACCATCGCTTCGGGACCGGCATGGCCGACCATCAGGCCGCGCGTCGCGCCGCTGAACCGGCCGTCGGTGATCATGCACACGTCGTAGCCCAAACCCTGCCCGACGATCGCGGCGGTGACGCCGAGCATCTCGCGCATGCCGGGCCCGCCCTTGGGGCCTTCGTAGCGGATGATGACCGTGTCGCCAGCGACGATTTTGTTCGCGCTCACGGCAGCCATGGCGTCTTCCTCGCAGTCGAAACACTTGGCCGGGCCGCGGTGCTGGAGCTTCTTCACGCCGGCGGTCTTGATGACCGAGCCGTCGGGGCAGAGCGAGCCGCGCAAGATGTTCAGGCCACCCGTCGGCGAGTACGCCTTGGACGCCGGGACGATCACGTCTTGACCGTCCTTGAGCTTCACGTCGGCGAGGTTCTCGGCCATGGTCTTGCCGGTGACGGTCAGGCAATCGCCGTGGATGAGATCGGCGTCGAGAAGCACCTTGAGGATCGCGGGGATGCCGCCGGCTTCGTGGACGTCGAGGGCGGTGTATCGGCCGAACGGTTTGAGGTCGGCGATGATCGGCGTGCGTCGGCTGATGCGGTCGATGTCGTCGAGCGTGAAGTCGATGCCGAGCTCGTTGGCAATGGCTGGCAGGTGCAACGCGATGTTGGTCGAGCCACCGGTCGCGGCGGCGATCGTGACGCCGTTCTCCAACGCCTTGCGGGTCATGATGTCGCGTGCCGTGATGCCGTCGGCGAGCAGGCGCATCACCGCCTTGCCGGCTTCGACGGCGTACTCGTCGCGGGTCTCGTCGACCGCTGGCGGGCTTCCACTCATCGGCAAGCTCATGCCCAGCGCCTCGGCGACGCAAGCCATCGTGTTGGCCGTGAACTGCCCGCCGCAGCTGCCCGCGCTCGGGCACGCCACGCATTCCATCTCGTACAGGTCGTCGTCGGACATCTTGCCCGCCGCGTGTGCGCCGACGGCTTCGTAGACGTCCTGCACGGTGACGGGCTTGCCGCGAAAGTTGCCGGGGAGAATCGTGCCGCCGTAGAGGAACACGCTCGGCAGATTGAGCCGGGCCATCGCCATGAGCGTCCCGGGCAGCGACTTGTCACAACCGGCCACGCCGACGACCGCGTCGTAGCCGTGACCATGAATCATCAGCTCGATGCTGTCGGCGATGACCTCGCGCGACACCAGCGACGCCTTCATCCCCTCATGGCCCATCGCGATGCCGTCGGAAACGCTGATCGCGGTGAACATTCGTCCGGTGCCGCCCGCCGTATCGACGCCGCGCTGGGCGGCACGGGCTTGGCGGTCGAGCGTGATGTTGCACGGCGTCGCCTCGTTCCACGTGCTCGCCACGCCGACCCAAGGCCGATGAATCTGTTCGTCATCCAACCCCATCGCCCGGAAAAACGCCCGGTGCGGCGCGCGGGAGGGACCTTCGGTGACTTTCGACGAATGCGTGCGGGGCAGATCGGACATGAAAGCCACGATAGCGACCGTCGCGGCAAACCTCACGGCAACGGCAGATCGTTAAACTCGAACGGGATCACACGCTCTTCCATTTCCAGCGGGATGTGCCAGACGAGGCGGGTCGGACGGGCCACGGGGGCGTCGTTGTCGGCATTCTCGTTGTGAAACTGGTAGCGCAAGTCGGCTTCGATCGACTGCTCGTGGCGTCTGGAGCGGGGCACCATGGGGCGGACCGTACGGCCATCGTTGAGCTCCAAGCGAAGACCGGCAAGAAACGAGGGGTCCGACGTAATCTCGCCGACGTTCTTGATCTTCACGTGGACGGTGAACCGACCGGCCCCGGTTTCGCGGAGCTTACCGACCGAAAGGTCCGTCTTGAGATACGACGTTTCGCCCGTGTTTTCGAGCGGGTTGTCGATGACGAACTCGTCGCTGCGTGTTTCGACACGGAGAGAGACGGTGCCGGTGAGCTTGCCGATGGCTTCGGGCGCGTCCTCGGCGAAGGACAGATCGAGTGGTCGCGTGACGATGTGGAAAAGGCCGCCGCTGGCTTGGCCGTGGTGATGTCCGTAATCGTTGGGTCCGGTGCGGATCTCCTTGCCATCGGGGGTTACAACGCGCTCGAACTCGATCGTCGGTTGTCCGAGCGTGCGGAGCTTGGGCTCGACGAGCACGAGAAAGGTGATACTCCCGTTGGTGTGACGGTCGGCGGCCCCGTGCGCGAGGTTGACCGACGCGTGCTGGTTCAGCTCGATACGGCGGGCCTCGATCTGAACCGCACCGGCGCGGTGCAACGGATAGTCCGGCCAATCCTGCTCGCCCCACGCCCAGAGCTGGCCTTGCCCGTGCTCGCTGACCGACAAGCCGCAACGTGGTATCACCTCGCGTAGCGCATCGATCAACGGCACGTCCTGCAAGTCGACGCTGACGTTACCGTGCTGGCCGAACTCCTGCCAGTTGTTCGGCTCGACGACGAACTTGAAATCGATCGCCTCCTCCAACGCGGCCAACGCATCAGCCACGGGAACCTTGTCGAGCTTGAGCGAGACGCGCGACTCACGCAGCCGGCTCGCTGCACCGAGTTCGACCAAAAGTGTCCGGGCCAACGCGCGGACTTCCGCGTCATCGCTATCGAGGGCCAGCTCCAAGGCGACGCGGGCCGCCTCGCCCTGCTCCCGCAGGCCGCGCATGGCTTGACGGCGATCGCGGAACTGCTCCGAGCCAAGTTGTTCGACGAGCGCCGCAACTTCCGACGACACTTCGGCCTGCCGGGTCGTGGGCACGACGACGAACAAACACGTCAACAACAACGACGGCACCATGCCCACACGTTAACCCCTCATTTCGCCAGCGTCGCGATCATTCGCCAGAGTTGGTGCGGGCTCACCGGACGCTGGCCAAGCTCATGCATGGCTTTGTTGAACGCCTCATTCACTTCGTCGAAACGCGGTGCGTAGGGAAGTCGGTCGCGGCGGCTGAGTTCGTCGCCGAGCAGGTCAGCCAGCAGCTTGCGGGCATCATCGGACACCGGCGGCGGCTTGAGACGCGCCTTCGCCTTCTCGCCGTCTTCGGTGAGCTTGGGCAGTTGGCCGGCCTTGCGGCAGTTGAGCAGGTGCCGCCAGGTCTCCTGCCGCGTGGGCTGCGGGTCGTTGAAGTGCTGGGCGTAACGCTCGTGTAGTGCCTCGAAGTGCGGCGTGTAGGGCAGGTCGTCGGCGGTGCGCCCGACTTCCTCGTACAGCTTTCCGAGCACCTCGCGCTTGGGCGTCACGGGTGTCTCGACGCCGGGGAAAAGTGCGCCGCTGCTGCGCGTGTCCTCGGCGGCTTTCTCGTCGACGCTGCGATCGAGGATGAGCATGACGTTTCCGAACGGGTCCTTGATCGTGGCGCGGTAGCCACGGGCGATGCGTGTCGGGGGGCCTGTGAAGGTGAGTCGGAGTTCGCCACGTTGCTCGTACATTTGTCGGACCGATTCGACGCGGATGAAGACGCCTTCGGCCGGCAGGTCCGGGTCAGCGTGGAGTAACACCTCGCCGCCTTCCTTGAACTTCAACAATGCGACCTGCTCGTCGGAGCGGATGGCTTCGAGCCCGAACGTCTGCGTCCAGAACCGCGCGGCGGCCGGCACGTTTTGCACACGCAGCAGAAGTCGATCGAGGCCGAGCATTCGCCAAGCGTAGTCTCCCGTCGCCACACGGGGATCACGACGCGGAGGGGATCACGACGCGGAGGGGATCACGACGCGGAGGGGATCGGTTCCGCTGCCGGCGTGTCTGGCTCGGCATCGTCCGACGTCTTGCCTTCGCCGTATCCGCCCTTGAGCACAAACAGTCCGCCGGTGAGGTACCAAAGGATGTGCGCGAGCCGGATGAACATCGTGAGCGCGAACGCCTCGCCGACGGTGACGCCCTGCCGCTGGAGCAGCAGCACGGCGAAAAACTCTTGCACCCCCGCCCCCTGCGGCGTGATCGGGATCGAACCGACGAGAATGATCACCGGCACCGCAACGAGGTAAAACATCGGCGTCACTTCCAGCCCGAACGCCCTGCCTCCGAGGTAGCCGCAGAGCACCACGGCGATGTGCACCGGGAACGTGAGCGCGATCGCATACGCCACCAGCCCGGGCCGACGGGCGTAATCCTCGAGGGCTTCGATCAGCCCCTTGGTCCTGGCCGCACCCGGGAGCTTGGGCAGGAGGTCGACAATGCCGAACCGGTCGCGAGACGCCGGATGAAACAGCACGAACGCGCCGACCAGCAGGAATGCGAGTACGACGAAACTGATGATCGCGACCTGCATGCATGCCCGACCGGTGGGCGTGTCGCTGCCGGCGGTGACCCAGCCGTAGACCGCGCCGCTGCCGCCGAGGATGATCAGCGCGACCAGCCCGACGCCGCGATCGAAGAGCACGCTGATGACGGCACGCCCTTTCGCCGAGGTCTGCCGGGCCGCGTACACGGCCTTGATCACGTCGCCGCCGGTGCTGCCCAGTAGGAACGAACTGTAAAACAGCCCGACCATGTTCAACGTGAGCGTCCGACCGAACGTCAGCGTAATCCCCACACCCTGCAACAGTTTCTGCCAGCGGACCGTGGTGAGCAAGAACGTCGACGGGAACGCGAGCATGCCCAGCGCGAGCAGCAACGGGTCGGCGTCGGCGACGAGATGCCTGAGCCCGATCTGGATCAACGGCTGCTCCATCGACAGGCGGTATGGCCGGCCGTTGACCGTGGCGAGTTCCGGGTCGATCCAGCGCCCCACCTCGCCATCACGAACGAGCAACGCTTCGACGACGGGTTGGCGGTCGACCTCGCGGAGCCGCATGCCGAGCAACGCCGTCGGCGCGCCGGCAACGGTCACTTCGCCGCGGTCCGGGCCGCGCACGAGCCGGTCACGCGGCACCGTCTCGGTCGTGCCGTCGTCGTGGTACTCGACGTCGAACCTCGACCCATCGAACGGCTCGATGATCGCCGCATCGCGAGGAATGTTGTCGGCATCGAGCACGAGCGTCTGATCGCGGATGGTCAGATGGGTGACGACCCATGCGATCCCGGCAATGGCGATGCCCCAACGCAGTGCAAAACGCAACCAGCCGATCACGCGGGCTTTCGTATCGGCGGGCGGGTTTAGCTCGGGAGTGTCGGGCACGGAACGTCGAAGGATACGCGATCGCCCGGACAAGATCACGACGGGCCAGGTCACGACGGCGCGGACGTGGGCCCGACCGACACCGGGGGCGTGCGCTGCACGACCATCGTCCGTGCCGCCGCGTCGCCCAACCGCTGACGCAGGGGATGCACCAGCACGATCACCAACGGGAAGATCGGCCACACGTCGGCAATGCGAAGGATGTTGCGGGTGAGCAGCGCGCCCAAGGTCGCGGGCTTACCGTCGAGGTCGACGACATCGAGCCCGGCGATCCACTTGCCGATCGAGCGCCCGGTCGCCAGTTCGACCGCGGCGGTGAGCAGAAAGTACAGGCTGAAACCGCCAATGAGCACGACGACCGACGCCGTCCCGGCCGGCAGCGCGTCGATCGCATACGTGTACGCAAGGTAGCTACCCACCGGATAGCCGAGGATGATGTCGACGACACCCGCGAAGAACCGGCGCCCCGCCCCGGCGGGCGCGACCTTCGCCTCGGCGATCGGTGGCGGTGGGCTGCGCAACGACATCGTTCCCCACGCCGTCGCCGCGAGCATCGCCAGGAGCAACCACACCGGCCACGACGGCGGCTTCGGCGGGGTCACGTTGAAATCAATCGGCGTCGAATCACCGACAGGTGTACCGCTGGCGTCGAACGCCTGTACGGACACGCCGGTGTCGGTCGGCGTGAACACATAACGGCTGCCCGCAAACTCCACCGCCACCTCGTCGGCCGGTTCGGGAAACACAAGCGTCGTCTCGGCCCACGCCCCGTCGAACGCGAGCGGTCCGTCGGCGGTGTTGCCCAGGATGGTGCCATCGACCGTTGCCAAGGCGGTGATCGGACGCGGCGCGGTCACGGCCGAAGCCCGGCCCGGTGCGATGAGTCGAAGGTTGCCCGCTTCGTCGAGCACCAACGCATCGCCCCGAAACACCGCCAGACCCACCGCCGACGACGTGAGTTTGCGAACGCGCTGCCAACGCCCTTCGGCGAACCGTTCACGCCGCACCAAGACGTCCACCGTCTCCGAACCGTCGGATGTTTCGACCGTGGTCGGCACCGTGACGAACAGGTGCGTGTCGTTGGACGCCGCGTGCAGCCCGGCGTCGGCTGATGCTGCCGAGAGCAACACCGCCAGGATGGGCCACAGCCGGCTCAACGCACACCGCCCGCATTGAGAGGGGCATCGTCGAGGTTCACCACGTTCCCCACGCCCGGCCGGGCCGGATCGGGTGCGGCGAAGCTACGGGCTATCGGGAAGCGTCCGCGTCTGAGCCGAAGTTGTCCGAGCGTGAGTTGCATGACGCTGCCGGTCTCGGGAAAGAAGAGATCGTAGCGGCGGGCAAGTCGAGTGCCGCCGGCGTCGGTGACTTCGGTGTGATCCGACAGATCCCCACGCACGATCACCCGGCCCTGCGGATCAAACAAATGCACGTAGCGCGGCAATAACGTCGCGCGGTCGTACCACACCTCGCGCACCGCAACCACCCGCGACCCGCCGGGCAGATCGTCCCGCCGCTCGTGCCACGTCACCATGTACACGTCGTCGTCCGGGTTGAACCGCACCACCGGAAACGGCTCGGCGAGCAGGTCCGCGTCGAAGCCGGCGAGCCCGAACACGTCGGCGAGTTGATCCGGCCGCACGGGCAAGGCACGCTGGTCGACCGCATCGATGCCGTCGATCGCGCCGTACCAAAGCGTGTCGGTGCCGCCTTTGACCAAGGCCCAATACGTGTCGGCGTTGAGCCCGACGTCGAAGACGCGTTGGCCGGCCTTGTCGCCAAGGACGCGCAGATCACCGGGCTTGCGGTGTTGGACGACCAGCGAACCATTGACGAAGTCGGTGCGGTCCGGCGAGACGAACTCGGCCTCGAACGTGCCGTTGGCCCACAGCGTCGGCAGCGACTCCGCCCGCGCGCGTAGCTCCGCGATCAGTGCCGCCGGTTCCAGCGTCGGCCCGAGGTATGGGCCGTCGTTCATCGCGACGGGTTCCGTCGCCGTTGCGCAACCGCCCAGCAACGCCAAGAGCACCACGACACGCGTATGGAACCGGTCCATCACAACTCCGCGTTGAGGATTTCGCCGAGGTTCGCGCTGACGTCGGCGATCTGGTCTTGGCTGAGCTTGGGATCGTGTAGTTCGACGGCACCATCGTGGGCCTTGGCCGCGCCGAGGTTGGACCAATGCATCTGCCAGACGTTCCCCTCGCTGCCGTCGTACGCCAGCAGCCGCTTTCGCATGAGGATCAGACCGAGCACGAAACGGAACTGTCGCTTGTCATCTTCCTCACTGTCGGCGAGCCGTTCGAACAGGTCGCAGAGTACCGCATCGTCGACGAGCAGCTTCTTCTTCTCGGTCGGCTCGGGCATGGTCGCCTGCCAGTGCGCGATCACGCCGTTGCGGTCGAAGGCTTCCCACGAGCCCGGCAACACATCGACGCGTTGCAGGCCTTCGTCGGTGTCACGCAGGGCCGAGTGGAAGAGCGTGCCCGGGACGATGTCCGCGCCCGAGACGTAGCAGACGCCGCCGGGCTTGGTGACTGAATAAGAAGCGGTGTCTGCGGCCATCGTGATATGGTACGCCGACTCAACTCACCGAAAACGTCCGGCAATCGGTCCCGCCGGGCCCGACGCGGATGCTCACCGGCTTCGCGCACTTGGGGCAATGCCCTGCGTACCGCTTGCCGTCCTTGGTGAGGTAGATCCGCGAATACGTCTGGCAACAGTCGAAGCGGATGGAGAGGAAGGGACGGGAAGACGGCACCCGTACTCCATCGGCATTCGCCACGTCCCGCGTTTAGCAGTGCGACCGCACCGCTTAAGCTTCGTTCATGCGTGCATGAATCGCCGGCACGACGCGCTGAATCACCGCTGCGGCCTCATCGAGGAGTTTGGCGCAGTCGGCGCTGGCACGTTTCACGGTGTCATCGCTGGCGTCGGGGAGGTTGATGCGGACGTTGTAGATGCCGCAGCGGAGGGTGGCCATCGACAGTTCGCAACAGACGGCCAGGTCGGAGAGCAGCCACTTGTTGGCGACCGGAACGACCGACTCGGCGAGCCGCAGAACGGCCAAGGCGGTCGTCGCGATCGCCTGCGGAGCGGCAACGGCCAACGCCGCGGCGGCTTCGACCTCCCCCGCACCACCGCCGGACTTCTTCGTTTCGGTCAGCGATTGGTACGCGGTCTGGTCCTCGAGCACGAGTTGCTCGAACATCGCCCGAGCCCGATCGAGTTCGGCGATCGGTTCCGCGACCGAGTCGTCCTTGGTGTAACGCAACGTCATCGTCCCCATCGCCGCCCCGAGCGCGCCGACGAGTGCCGCACACGCCCCGCCGCCGGGAAACGGTTGCTTCGCCGCGGCGGCTTCAAGGAAGTCCTGAACGCTGACGGAAGTATCAATCGGCATGACACATCGTAACCATGCGGCCTGGTCAGACCTCTTCTTCGTCGTCGCCTTCGATTTCTTGCAGATACCCCAGCGCCCGTTCGAGTTCGGTCTTGAGATGCCGAACCCGCAGGAGGCTGCGAACGCGGGTGAGCAGCTCGAGTTTGTTGACCGGCTTGCTCACGAAGTCGTCGGTGCCGCACTCGTTGGCGCGCTCGATGTCGCCCAACTCGTGCAAGGCGGTGACCATCAGGACCTGGATGTCACGCGTGTCGGGATCGCTCTTGACCTCGCGACAGACCTGGAAGCCGCTGAGCTTGGGCATCATCACGTCGAGCAGCACGAGGTCTGGCTTGGACTCGCGGATCTTGGCCAGCGCTTCCTCGCCATCGGTCGCGGTGTCGATCTGCACCGGCAACGCTTCGAGAAACGCCTGGAGCAGCTCCAGATTTTGCAGGTTGTCGTCGACGATCAGCACGCGCGAGTCGGGCAGGAACGACTCGTGGTCGGCGAGGTCGGCGTGGGGGCTGTCCTGGCGGGTCATGCGTCTCCCATTGTCGCGGGGTCACCCAGGAAAGCCAATCCTTCCCGAAGAACCACGTCGTTCGGATCAACGCTGTCCGATAACCGCCCCAGCAACGCCCGCAGATCGGCGATCTCGTCGCAATCCCGCCAGGACTCGCCGATGAACGTGGTTGCACCAATCCTCGCGGCATTGGCCAGCGTCTGCTCATACTCCCGCCCGCTGGACCAATCCACGTCGCCAAACAATGACTCGATCGGCACGTCGGCGTTGACCCGCACGCACCAATAGCCGCCGTCGTCGGTGGGTGCGATCGCCACGTCGAACGGCTCTTGCATCACGTCGAGCAACGGCCCCGCCGGCAGGTCCGGCACGTCCGCCCCGAGAAAAAGCAGGTCGGTATCAGGTAGGTGTCTCCGAACATCAATCAGGCGGTCGCCGAGGTTCCCCGTGCCCTGCTGGATCGTCCGCACGTCCCCGAATCGCTCGACGAATGCAGCGGGGTCATCGACACAAAACACCGCAGCCGGAAGCCGGGTTGCGAGATGCTTTAGGAACGCCGCCTGCACATCCGCAGCCTGTGCGTGCGAAAGCGGCGGGCAGAGCCGCGTTTTCACGCGGCCAGGGACCGGAAACTTGCACATGATGACGGGAGTCGGCTCAGGCATGCGTGGAGCCTTGCTCCGCAGCGTTCCCGAGTGGGCTCGAACCACTAACCTTCGCCTTCGGAGGGCGACACTCTATCCAATTGAGCTACGGGAACAAACAAAATGACGAATGACGATGATCGTCACTCGTCATTGCGAAAGCGGGTGATGGGATTCGAACCCACGACATTCACGTTGGCAACGTGACGCTCTACCACTGAGCTACACCCGCGAGTGGTGTGTCGCCGAACGTGCCGATCGGCGGGCAAAGACAATACCCCGGTCCCGCGCCGAATCAAGCGGCTGACTCGTCCGGGTTTTCCTCGGCGACCACTTTTCCGTTCTCCCGCCAGGGCAGTGTGCTCAGGTCGCCGATTTCGTAGTACCCGTCGAGTTTCGCGCCACCGCCGATCGCGAGGCTCGGGGCTTTCACGTCACCGAGCAACTCGGCCTGCGGGCTCACCAGCACCGCCCCGTTGCTGAACACGTGCTTGGACTTCACCTGTCCCCGCAGGATCAGGGCACCGCATTTGATCGTGTCGGCGACGATCTGGCCTTTCTTCTCCACCGTCACCACGCCGACCGTCGCCAGGGTCCGACGGGCGTCGTACCGCTCGACCACGATGTCCTCGAGCTTCAACGGCTTGAAGCACTTGGAACATGTGATCGTCATGGCCCGGCGCGAGACTTCGTTCTCGCCGCCGCACTCGTGGCAGTGGATGAGGACCTTGTCGTCAGACCGTTCCTCTTTGAGTTTTTTGCTCGGCTGGCGGGCCACCGGGGCAGTCTAACGGGAAGCGTCGCGGACGCCTATCACCTGTCAACTACGACTTGTTGGAACCCTGATTCTGGGGCTGGTTCTGACCCGACGGGGCGGCGGGCCGGCTGATCCCAGGGCTGCCGCCACCCTTCTTGACCGCATCGGGACCGACCGAGACCTGCCCGACGAACACGGCGCCTTCTTCGACGACAAGCTTCGAGGCGTTGAGATCGCCCTCGTACTTGGCACTTGCCTTGAGTTCGACCTTGTCCGAGACGTTCAGGTTGGAGCGAACGTTGCCCTCGATAACGACGCTGTTGGCGTCGACATCGCCGGAGAGGTTGGCTTCCTTCGCGACATGGAGCTTGCCGGAGCTTTTGAGTTGGCCCTCGAACTTGCCCTGAAGGCGCAAGCCCTTGTCGAACTTCAGCTCGCCTTTGAACTCGGCGTCGGGGCCAATGATGGTCGGATATTCCTGATTGCCGGGCTCGGCCATGTTTTTCTCCGTGTCGGGAAAGGTGGGGTCAAAAAGCCGGGCATTGCACCCGGCGGGCCCCGGATTGTACCGACGGTCGGGACGAACGAAAGCACCACGGGGCTTGCGCGTCAACCGATGGCCGATGAGCCCGGCATGATCCTGTGGCTAATCATGGGTCACCCACGCGGCATCGCTGACCAAGCACATCCCGCCCCAGGTTTCCAGGATCGGCCGGGTCGCCGCGACCACCTTGTCCGCCACCGCCGGCTCGGCCGCGATCAGGAAGAGCACGTTGCTCCCGACGTCCATCGGCAGGTTCGCGGTCCGCCGCCCGCGATGGCCGCTGCCCTCGACGTCGGGGATCTTCGACCAGCCAGTCACCCGCGCGGCCGCCAAGGCCGACTCCAGCTCACCAGCCCCGGACGAATCCATCACGATCTCGATGCGTTTGATCGGCTGCATGGTCAGAAACCCCAAAGCGTTTGGATCAGCAGCCAGTAGAGCGGGATGCCGAGCGTGACGTTGAAGGCGAAGGTGATGCCCAGCGACATCGGCACGTACAACCCCGGCGACGCCTCGGGCATGGCGATCCGCATCGCGGCGGGAACGGCAATGTAGCTCGCCCCGCCGAAGAGCACCGCCAACAAAAGCGCGTCCCCGGGCGCGAGTCCGAGCACGTAAGCACACAAGACGCCGAGACTCGCCTGGACCGGCGGCGCGACGAGGGCGAACGTCGGCGGCAGCCAACCCGCGTCTTTCAGATTGCGCATCTGTCGACCCGCGAGCAGCCCCATGTCCAGCAGGAACACCGCCAACGCCACGTCGAACGCCCCGGCCAACGGCTTTCTCAGGCTCGCGGCGGCATCGGGCTGGGCGACGAAACCGACGACCATCGCCCCGACCAACAACACGACCGGCCCGCCGAGTAGCGCTTCGTGGAGCAGTGGTTTGAGCTTGAGATTGCCCCCGCCCTTGCCGAGCAGCACACCGGTGACGATGGCGGGTGACTCCATCAGCGCGAGCGCGGCGACCATGTAGCCGCCGTAAACCGCCGCCTCGAAGTCGAGAAACGCCAGCGCCGTGACGAAGGTGACGGCAGAGACGGACCCGTAACAAGCCGCGATCGCCGCCGCATCGGGCCGACCGAGCTTGAGCCGCAATAGCGCATACGCCCCGAGCGGGAACAGCGCCGACGCCGCCACCGACACGATGAGAACCCCCAGCACCATGCCGACTTGATCCCCTTCGACCGCCCGCAGTCCGATGCCGCCCTTGAACCCGATCGCCAACAGCAGGAACAAGGCCAGTGCCTTGGGAATCGGCGGCGGGATTTCGAGGTCCGACCGCAGGGTCGCGGCGATGATGCCGACGACGAACAACAAGATCGCCGGAGAAAGCAGGTTGTCGAGAAGCGCACCGACGTCCATGAACGGGCAGCGTAGGGCCGTCGCGGTGATCCGGATTACACACGGCCGCGTACGGACAGGCAAGAGGTCACGAGTCCGAGGCCGGTAGCTCCACGGTCGCGTACCGGATTCGACGCCGGCTCAGTAATCCGAGGACGTAAGACACGTCCAGCCGAACGATCGTCGGCGGACCGCTGGCGGTCGCACGGTAATGCGTCCGCAGCACGCGAATGTCGGCGGCGAGCATCGGAAGATGCGGGACGGCTTTGGCAGAGGCGTCGAACGGATCGCCGTCGGTCCGAACCACGTCCGCCTCTACGTTTTCGGTGTCCGCCATCGCCGCGATCACTCGGCGGGCTGGGTGGACGGCGTGGTCGTCGAGCCCTGACCCGGCATGGCGAACTCGACGTCGTAGCCCTTGTTGTCCATCGGCACCAAGCCCTGCTCGATCCACAGGCCGATCGCACGGAAGCGTTGGTCGTTGGTGCTGCGGAACATCGCGATGTCCTGACCGCCCGGCGGTTTGGGATGAGGCGTGTCGGCAACGTTGGCCGGTAGCGAGTACTGGAGCAGCAGCGAATCGATCGGCCGCTGACGGTCGATCATCTTCTTCATCCCGCCGCCGAACATCCCCTCGCCCTCGACTTCCTGCTCGAACGTCGCCAGGTTGTAGAAGTTGGTGTAGGCGACGTTCTCGTTCTGGGCGTTTCGGTACAGTTGGAGCCCGCCGACCGGCTCGGTGCCGCCGTGACAGCCGGCGCTCGCGCAGCCCTGCAACACGATCGGCTGCACGTTCTGCCGCCAGACCCGCATCGACGCCGGGTCGTTGCGGATGACCAGATCGTTGAGCAAGTCGGGGTCGTCGGTGTTGCGGATGATGTACAACGCCTTTTGCAGGTCCGTGCCGCGGGAGAAGTCGCGCAGCTCCATGCCCTGCTTGCTTTCGACGAACCGGCGGATCAGGTTGTTGGTGAAGCGGAAACCGACCCCCGTGTCATCGTCGCGCAGCTCGGCGCGGCGGATGGCTTGAACGTCGGCATTGGAGAGGTAAGCCTCCGGGCCGCGTGCCGTCTGACGATTCTGGGCCGCCCAGCTGTTCGAGAGCGCGACGGCGCCAACGACGCCAAGAACACAGGTGGCCAGGACCGTTCGCTTGAGCTTCCGCATGATTTGAAGCTTAAACGACCTGGCCGGCTGCGCAAAGCAGAGAAACCCTTCACGCCCACAACGCCGTACTATTCGACATGCGGCGTGAAACGAAGATCAACTGGATCATCGTGGCCATCCTGATCGTCGGCAGCGTTCCAGGCGCGGTGCGGGTGTGGTACAAGCGCTACACCGAGGACGGCCGACGGGTGGCCCTGCCCGACACCGCCCGGCCGGAAGTGCCGTACATGCTGCCGGTCGAGACACCGACCAAGGACCGCATCGTCCCGCCGCTTACCGCACAGTGGCTGGCGAGCCTCGCCGACGCCCGCCTCGGTGACAACGTCGCGATGGCCCACCGCATGAACCCGCAGCTCACGATCGAAACCGTCGCCGAAGCACCGGGTAAGACCCTGGAGATCGCCTGGAACGGCGAACTCGCCGCGACGTGGATCGCCGGCGGCGCGACACGCATGCCACTGCCCGACGCGATCCGCATGGAGCTGCGCGACTACGGCTACGTCAAACCACCCAGAGCCGTCGCCCTGCGGGTGGTGGGCGGATGATCAAGTACCTCGGGTCCAAGCGCACGCTGTTGCCAGTGATTCTCAACGCCGTGGGCAAGCTTGCCGATGTGCGGACCGTGACGGACCTGTTCAGCGGAACGGCGCGGGTCGGGCATGCGCTCAAGGCGGCGGGGTACGCGGTACGGAGCAACGATCACAATGCTTACGCGGCAACGTTGGCGCGGTGCTACGTGCAGGCCGATGACGATTGGGCCGACGACGCGGCGAAGCTGGTGATGGAGTTCAACGCGCTCCGGGGCGAGCCGGGGTACTTCACCGAGACGTTCTGCGAGAAATCATGGTTCTTTCAGCCGAAGAACGGCGCACGGATCGACGCCATCCGTGAAGCGATCGCGGCGAAAGGCCTGCCGCCGGAACTCGAAGCGGTCATCCTCGTGTCGTTGATGGAGGCGGCCGATCGCGTCGACTCGACCACCGGCGTGCAGATGGCGTATCTCAAGCAGTGGGCACCGCGCTCGCACAACGCCCTTGAGCTCCGCGTCCCCGTCCTGCTACCTCGTGCCCGACACGGCAAAGGCGAAGCTCATCAACTCGACGCCGTCGATGCCGCCCGCAAGCTCGAGGCCGATGTCGTCTACCTCGACCCTCCGTACAACCAACACTCGTACTTGGGCAACTACCACGTTTGGGAATCGCTGGTCCGCTGGGACAAGCCGGCGGTCTACGGCAAGGCGTGCAAACGCGTCGACGTGCGGGAAAGGCGGAGCTTGTTCAACAGCCGACCGAAGTTCGCCGAAGCCTTCGAGCAAGTCCTCCGCAACATCCGGTGCCAAGCGCTGATCATTTCGTTCAACAACGAGGGCTACCTCGATCGGGTTGCGATGGAGGCGCTGCTCGCCGAGGTGTTCCCGGGCCGCGCGGTGGTCACGCTCGAGAACGACTTCAAGCGTTACGTCGGTGCCCAGATCGGCATTCATGACCTGACCGGCAAGAAAGTCGGCAAGGTCAGCCACCTGCGGAACAAGGAGTTCCTTTACGTCGTCGCCGCGCCGAGCGTAGCGGAACGCGTGGTCACGGAAGAGCCGGCGTTGTTTGCGTGATCGTCAATCGACCGGCGGGTACTTCGCGAGCTTGCGCTGCAACGACCGGCGGTGGATGCCGAGCTTGCGGGCGGCCTGGCTGATGTTGCCGCCGCAATCGTGGAGGATGCGCTGCATGTAGTCCCACTCGACGCGGGCCAGGCTCGGCGTGGTCTCGTCGGCGGCGAGGCGGGCGGCCTTGTCGACGTCTCGACTCCGCTCGAACGCCGCAACGATCTGGTCGGCGTCGACGGGCTTGGTCAGATAGTCGATCGCGCCGGCACGGGTCGCCTCGACGGCGTGGGCGATGGAGCCGTAGCCGGTGAGCAGAACGATCTGCATGTCAGGGTCGAGCTTGGCGAGATCGCCGATGAGTTCGAGGCCGGATTTGCCGGGCATGCGTTGGTCGAGCAACGCGTAGTGGGGTTGCTGCTGCTTAGCGACCTTGACGGCCTCAGCAGCATCGCCGGCCTGGCAGACCTCGAAGCCGCGGGCATCCATGGCTTTGGCCAGTCGGCGACGGAAAATCTCGTCGTCGTCAACGAGCATCAGCCGGTGGTTGTCATCGGTCGTCTCAGTCATGGGGGTGATCTCGGACGTGGGGATTGTGAGCGTGGCCATAACGCGACAATCTTATCTGATTAAGGCCCGTTTGTCGCGTTCATGGGCTGATCCACCGACTCATCAAGTGCGGCATTTCGCCCCGCCGCTGGGGGTTCGACGTGCGGCCGGGTCGCCGCGCCCGCGGCGAGCGGCAGGCGCATCGTCACCGCCGTACCTTCGCCCGGCGTCGAGTCGATTTCAAGCACGCCATCGTTCCGTTCCGCCGTGAGTCGTACAAGAAAAAGCCCGAGCCCCATCCCCTTGCCCGGTGGCTTGGTCGTGAAGAACGGCTCGGCGGCACGACGGAGCACTTCCGCGCTCATCCCCTCGCCATCGTCACGCACCTCCAACCGAACCGTGCCGTCGACCTGCTTGGCCGTGAGCGTCACCCACGCATCGGGCGGCGAAGCGTCGAAGGCGTTGCGGATCATGATGACCAGCGCTTGCTCGAGCACCCTCGGCTGCACGCCGATCGGCGGCACATCGGTCGCGACCACCGCGAGCCGTTCGGCACGATCGCCCAGCGAACGCTGCACCCCCGCAAGAACATCTTGCCATTCGGCGTGCCGCTTGCTGAGCGCCGCCCCCTCGGCGATCTCGCCACGCATGCGGTCAATGACGTTGCGGCAGCGATCGACCTCGGACTTGATCAGCCGGATGTCCTCGCGGACGTCGCCGTCGGTTTGGTGCTCGAGTTCCCCGACGACGATGTTGATCGTCGCCAACGGCGTGCCGAGTTCATGGGCGGCACCGGCGGCGAGCGTGGTCAGACCTTCGTTGCGGAGGGCGCGCTCGTGCGCCTCCGCAAGATCAAGCTCGCGGCGTCGCAACGCGGCCAGCACCCGTGCCGTGAAGTAGACGATCAAACCGCCGATCAACAGGAGTGCGACCCACTGCCCCCCGACACGAACGCTGCGGGAAAATGCGTCCTCGTTAAACGGCACCCACCAGATCGTGAGCGACCCGTAACACAGGGCCGATAGGAACAGCACCGCCCAGGCGCCGCGCGTGCCGAGCATGACCGTCGCCAGGGCGACGTGCACGAGGTACAGCATCGAGAACGGGTTCTCGGCACCGCCGGTGAACGCGAGCATGATCGTCAGCAGCATCACGTCGAGAACAATCACCGCCGGGACGAGCCGATCGGAGATCGAACGACCTTTGCCCGTCACGGCGACCCGCGCGACCGACGGGCCGACCATCCGGCGACGCCGCGACCAGAGCAGTGCGAGATTCGTCAGGACAGTCACCGACACCACGGCGAACACCGCCGGCAAATGCACGGTCAACCCCACCGCCATCTCGGCAACCAGCACCGCCAATAGCTGCCCCGCGACCGCAACCCAGCGCAGACGTTCCAACCACGTCAGCGCGATTGATGGCGAACGCTCGGTGCTCAATTTGGTCATGGAAAAGTGAGACTACGCCGGTTCTTCGTAAACGGCTGCGTCATCGTGTCCGCCCACCGGATGAAGCATCGCGACGCCGGTCGGATAGAAGACGAGGAAGACGATCAACGCACAAGCGGCAATGAAGCCCGAGACCACCGGGGTGCCGCTGACGATCCAGCCGAGTTGTGCGATGAGGCCACCCGTGACGAGCACCACCCACAGCGGAATCGACCCCTTGAGAAAGTTGGCCGGCGAGACGGGCTTGCCTTTGTAGAACTCCGAAAACGCGGACCGGCGAAAGAGCAGGGCCGCTGGCACACCGAAAGTCAACCACGCGCACGAGGCAAGCATGAACCACATGTTGACCTCGGGGCTGGAAGTCTCGGCCAGAAGCGACGTCCAGATCCCGATGACGCTGGCAAGAGCCGGAAGCCCGCCAAGCCCGAGATAAACGCCCCACGCGGTAAGCATGGCCATATTGACCGCCTCGCGTTGGTCGGTGTCCAGTTTCGTGGTTGGTACGGCGGGGACGGATGCGGTGGCCATGGTCTGCGAACGTATATCGGTCGGCCGGCGGGGGCAACCGTGGTGATCAGAGGTGCTTTTCACGAAGAATATTCTCGAAAACGCCAACCACCTCCAACACCGCTTGGCGGGCGCTAACGAGGGTCGATGGCTTCACACGCGTCACAGCATTCCCAGAATGACATGCATGACCCTTGCGGGATGAACCTGTCGGGGCGGGCGCATGATTTCGCACCTTGACACATGGCGCGGGCGCGTCATCATGATTTGCTGTAACAGTTTCACCGGCCCGCCGCTCCGCGGGCCTCAATTTTTTCTCAGAGGAGAAACCATGTCCATCCGCACATCCATCGCTTCGGTCGCCGCTGCGACCGCTTTCGCCGTCACCGCCTCGGCCGGTGCCCAAGTCATCGCCGTCGACTACACCGGCAGCGTCGCACCTGACTTCGAGTTCGACGCTTTCGGCGGCAACACCACCCCCGGCCCTGACGGCCTCACCGCGATCATTCCCGGTGTCGACGCCCCGGCCTCGAACTTCGGCGGCACCGGCACCAATGTCAGCCTTGACGCCAACCCCGTCCCGGCCGCCGGCAGCACCATCAACGTCACCGCCAAGCTGGAAGACGGCAACGTCGGCGACACACTGGTCGTCGCATTCATCGAAGACGGCGAAGTTTTCAGCTACGGCTTTGCCACGGCCGACCTGAACGGCTCGACCTTCACCACGCTGAGCCTGCCGATCGAGAGCTTCTTCTTCAACAGCGGTGACGGAGCGTTCTCCGGCACCGGCATCACCGAAGCCAGCTTCCAGACGCCCTTCGGCGGTACGGACGCGCTGGCCGTGACCGTGGCCAACATCTCGTTGACCGCCATCCCCGAACCGGCGAGCCTCGGCCTGCTTTCGGTCGCCGGCCTTGGTCTGGTGCGTCGTCGCCGCTAAGCGACTTCGACAGATTCCGACCTTCCGACTTCGCCGTCCGTGTTCCGCCTGGAACGCGGACGGCTTTTCATTTGCCGGGCCGGCTTGGTGTGGCGGATTGCCACAGTCATCTTCGGGAGTAATGGGGTGCAGTGAGCCGGGCCGATCCTTACAGTCTGCCGCACACGAATTATATTGTGCTGCCCCAGTGCGCCCGGCGCTTGGAGTGTGGCGATTTGTGCGTATGCTGCGACCCGTTTCGTCCCCTTAGTTTCCGCCGTCGACGCTCATGGCCAAGTCCTCTCAACCCTCCGACAAGCCCGCAGGCCGTTTTCAGTTCCCGCGGTGGGCCAACTTTCTTCTGCCATTCATCGTGTTAAACGCCGTCGGGGCTGCGGTTTATGTTCCGACGGTCGTTTTCAGTGCCTTGAACCCGACCACGCTCAACGTGGGCTACCGCCCGGAGCAGCCGGTGCCGTACAGCCACGCGTTGCACGTCGGCCAACTCGGGATGGACTGCCGGTACTGCCACACGACCGTCGACGAAGCCGGCTTCGCGGCGATCCCGTCGACGCAGACCTGCATGAACTGTCACACGGCTGTCGAGACCGAATCGCTCAAGCTCGCCCCGGTCCGCGAATCCTGGGAAACCGGCCAGCCGATCGAATGGACCAAGGTTCACGACCTGGCCGACTACTCGTACTTCAACCACTCGGCCCACATCAACAAGGGCATCGGCTGCTACAGCTGCCACGGCCGGGTCGATCACATGGGCGAGGAAGGCGTCTACCAGGCCGAGCCGCTGAACATGGGCTGGTGCCTCGACTGTCACCGCCAGCCGGAGAAGTTCATCCGCCCGATCAGCGAAGTGACCAACATGGACTACCACCTCGGCAAGGGCGGCACCGAAGAAGGCGGCCCGGGCGACCTGGTCGTCATGGGCGACGAAACCCCCGAGGAAGCCCAACTCCGCGTCGGCAAGATTCTTGTCGAGCAGTACAACATCAAGGACCAGGCCTACATGACCGCCTGCTCCACGTGTCACCGTTGAACGGGACTTGAAGACTCAGATTCGAGACAGCAGAGCCGCAATGCACCAGCCTTCTGACCCATCCGTATCGCCGATCGAATCGCCCAACGCGGGATACTGGCGCAGCCTGGCCGAATATGCCGACTCGCCGGAGATTCAGGAGAAGCTGGCCAACGAGTTTCAGGACTACGACCCCGACGAGCTGCGGCGGATGTCGCGTCGCGGGTTCATGAAGTACGCCGCGGCCGGGATGGCGCTGGCGGGCATGACCCTTAGCGGCTGCCGGCGTTGGCCCAAGGAAGTGCTCGCCCCCTACTCGGCGATGCCGCGCGATCGCGTCCCCGGCGTGCCGGAGTACTACGCCTCGATCCACGAATACGGCGGCGTGGGTCGCCCGGTGCTCGTGTCGAGCTTCGATGGCCGACCGATCAAGCTCGAGGGCAACCCCGAACACCCGATGACCGCGACCGCCGGCGGCAGGTGGGGCGCTTCGGGCACGATCACCCAGGCGAGCATTCTCGACCTCTACGACCCCGACCGATCCAAGAACGTCATCGACCGTAGCGGCCCGCAAGCCCGTCGGGCTTCGTTCGCGGAGTTCGAGCAAGCCTTCGCCGACGCCAAGTCGACCGGCCAAGTCGCGGTTCTCGCCGAGCACACCTCCTCGCCCACGGCCCGCCGGCTATTGGCCGAGCTCGAAGCATCCGGCGTCGAGGTCTACCGCTACGAACCGTTGAGCCGGTGGCAGGAAACCGAAGCGGCCAAAGCCGCCTTCGGCGTTGCCGGTCGACCGATGCTCAAACTTGATCAGGCCGACGTCATCGTCAGCTTCGACGACGATTTCCTCGGCCTGCACCCGGCAGCCATCCGCTACGCCGGCGATTGGGCCAAGTCGCGCCGCGCCGTCGACGAAACGGGCACGATGTCGCGCACCTACGTCGCCGAGACGACGCTGACCAACACCGGCGCGGCCGCCGACGTCCGCGAGCCGGCCAACCCGGCCAAGCTCGTCGCGATGATCAACGCCCTGACCACCGCGCTCGACGGCGGCACGGTGAGCGGCCTCGACGAATACGCCACAAAGTTCGTGAAGAGCGCCGCCAAGGATCTCAAAGCGGCTGGCGCGCGAGGCGTCGTGACTGCCGGTGCCCACCTGCCCGTCGATGTGCAGGCCGCCTGCATGGCACTTAATGCCAAAATCGGCTCGGTCGGCACCACGATCACGTTGCTCTACGTTCCGGAAGACGCACTGCCGCCGTCACCCGAGGAAATCGTCGAACTGGCCGGCAAACTCAGCGCTGGCGAGATCAACGGCCTGGTCATCCTCGGCGGCAACCCCGCCTACGACGCTCCGGCCGAGCTGGCCTTCCGTGACTTGCTCATCTCGGTTCCGTTCACCGCCCACCTCTCGCAGGACGA
The DNA here is from genome assembly GCA_039182125.1 of Planctomycetota bacterium. Classification (NCBI taxonomy): domain Bacteria; kingdom Pseudomonadati; phylum Planctomycetota; species Planctomycetota bacterium. The sequence continues at coordinate 9,453 of JBCDCH010000019.1, read as the reverse complement.
CAACGAAACCTCGGGCGTCTGCAAGTGGCACCTGCCGCGGGCCCACTACCTCGAATGCTGGGGCGACGCGCTGGCCTACGACGGCACGCCGTCGGTCCAGCAACCGCTCATCCTGCCGCTGTACAACGGCATGTCGATGGTCCAAACGCTGGGCATGCTGCTCGGCCAGGACTTGGGCGACGGGATGGCCGCGGTCGCCCAGACGTGGGCTCAGACCTGGGGACTGGACAAGAAGGCGTGGCAAAAGGTACTGCACGACGGCCTGCGCCCACTTGCCGGGTTTGCCACGGCCAACGCGGTACCCCAAAACGTGCCGGCCCCAGCGATGCCCGAGCCGCAAGGCATGGCATTGCGGTTTGTCCAGCACGACACGATCTACGACGGCACCCATGCCAACAACGGCTGGCTCCAGGAAGCGCCCGACCCGCTGACCAAACTCACCTGGGACAACGCCCTGCTGATGAGCCTGGCCGATGCCCGCGAGGTACTCGGCATCGACCCGGGCAGGTACAAGACCGACGACGCCCCGATGGCCAACGTGACGGTCAACGGCACGACGGTGAAGCTGCCGGTCTACCTCTTGCCCGGCCAACCCAGGGGATGCGTGAGCGTGGCGGTCGGCTTCGGCCGGACCCGCGCGGGCAACATCGGCGGCCTCACAGCGGCCAACGTGTCACCCGTGGGCTTCGACGTTTATCCACTCCGCTCGGCCGGCAACTTCTACCTCGCTGACGCCGTCGTCGAGCCGACTTCCGACACCCACGTGCTGGACTCCACCCAGGAACACTACATCGTCGGTGATGTCAAGCAGTACGGCAAGAACAAGCGACTCGGCACGATCGGCAAGCCCGGCAAAGTGCTTCGCGAAGCCACGCTCGCCGACTTCCAGAAGAACAAGTACGCCCCGCACAAGGGCCAGCACGGCGGCGTGGCCCTGCAACTCTGGGAGCCGCCCAACCAGTTCAACACCCCCCACGCCTGGGGCATGTCCATCGACATGAACGCCTGCGTCGGCTGCAACGCCTGCGTCATCGCCTGCCAGTCGGAGAACAACATCCCCGTCGTCGGCAAGGAAGGCGTCCACATGAACCGCGAGATGCACTGGCTGCGCGTCGACCGGTACTTCAAGACCAAGTGGACCGACGACAAGAAGACCAACCTCGATCCGGACGCCGAGCGTCCGGAGGTCACGCACCAGCCGATGATGTGCGTGCACTGCGAGAACGCGCCGTGTGAGCAGGTCTGCCCCGTCGCCGCCACCGTGCACGACACCGAAGGCCTCAACACGATGGTCTACAACCGCTGCATCGGCACGCGGTACTGCTCGAACAACTGCCCGTACAAGGTCCGCCGGTTCAACTACCTCGACTGGCACTACAAGGATCCGCGCAAAGGCACGCTCTCGGCCCTGTACCCCTGGCTCCCCGACCAACAGCAGGGCGACGCGATCGACGCGGTCCAGCGGATGGTCATGAACCCCGACGTCTCGGTCCGCATGCGTGGCGTCATGGAGAAATGCACCTACTGCACCCAGCGCATCCAGGCGGTCACGATCAACAAGCGCAACGAGTGGGCCAAGGGCAACGCCGACAGCGAGATCGTCGACGATATGGAGATCATCACCGCCTGCCAGCAGGCTTGCCCGACTCAGGCGATCGTCTTCGGTGACCTCAACCAGGCCGACCAGACCGTCACGAAAAACCAACGCAAGCCCCGCGCCTACGGGGTCCTGGAAGAACTCAACACCCGACCGCGCACGAAGTACCTCGCGGTGATTCGCAACAAGCCCGAAGAAGATAAGTCGGAAGGCGGTAGCGAGAAGACGGACGTGGAACAGGCATAACGCCGTCCTTTCTCCGTTTCGCACGCCGCATTCCTCAGTCCGCATTTCCTTATGGCAACGATCCCCTCACAGCCCGGACTCATCGACCGCATGCGCGGGTACAAGCCGTTCTACCCGGACAATCTGGGCGAGCCGGTCAGCGGGCGTGAGCCGTTGGTGCTCGGACCACCGGCCGAGTCGTTCGGCGCGGTGACCGAGGTCACGACCCGGCAGAACTTCAAGCTGCCGTCCTACCGCTGGCTCGGGGCGTTTGCCGTCGCGTTCACGCTGCTGCAACTGCTGCCGCTGACACAGATCTATCTCTTCGCGGCGGGTCCGGGTGTGTGGGGCAACAACAACCCCGTCGCGTGGGGCTTTCCGATCGTGAACTTCGTGTTCTGGGTCGGCATCGGCCACGCCGGCACGCTGATCTCCGCGATCCTCTTCCTGCTCCGTCAGAACTGGCGTACGTCGATCAACCGCTTTGCCGAAGCGATGACGATCTTCGCGGTCATCTGTGCGGGCATGTACCCGGGCATCCACATCGGTCGGCCCTGGCTGGCGTACTGGCTGTTCCCGATCCCGAACCAAATGGCCATGTGGCCGCAGTTCCGCTCGCCGCTGATGTGGGACGTGTTCGCGGTGTCGACCTATGCGTCCGTCTCGGCGTTGTTCTGGTACCTGGGCATGGTCCCGGACTTGGCGACGCTGCGTGACAAAGCCAAGACCCGCATCCAGCAGGTCGCTTATGGCGCCCTCTCGCTCGGCTGGAACGGCTCGGCCCGCCACTGGCACCGCTTCGAGAAGATGTACCTGCTCCTCGCGGCGCTCTGCACGCCGCTGGTGCTCTCGGTCCACTCGGTGGTGTCGTTCGACTTCGCGGTCTCGCAGCTGCCCGGTTGGCACACGACGATCTTCCCGCCGTACTTCGTCGCCGGTGCCGTGTTCGGCGGCTTCGCGATGGTGCTGACCCTGGCGATCCCCGCCCGCTGGCTCTTCGGCCTCGAGGGCGTGATCACCAAACGCCACATCGAAAACATGAACCGCATCCTGTTGCTCACGGGCTGCATCGTGTCCTTCGCCTACATCACCGAGTTCTTCATCGCCTGGTACTCCGGGCACCACTACGAGCAGTTCCAGTTCCTCTACCGCCCGTTCGGCGACAAGGCGTTGTTCTTCTACGCGATGATGTTCTGCAACGTGATCGCCCCGCAGGTGCTCTGGTCGAGCCGGATGCGTAAGAACCTCTGGGTCACGATGGCGGTGGCGATGTGCGTGAACTTCGGGATGTGGTTCGAGCGGTTCGTGATCATCATCATCTCGCTCGAAGCCGACTTCCTGCCCAGCAGCTGGGGCGCGTTCTGGCCGACGTGGGTCGACTGGGCGATGTTCGCCGGCACGTTCGGGCTGTTCTTCACGAACATGCTTCTGTTCGTTCGCGTCGGCCCGATCATCGCGCTGGCGGAGGTCAAGTCGATCATGCCCCAGGCCCACATCGGCCACTCGACCCACGAGACAAACGCTCACCCCGAAGCCAAAGAGGACATGCACCCCGAGAAGTAACCCTCGGACCGAGGTCTCCCCATGAGCACCACTGACGACAACCCCACCCTCGAGACCGCCGACGTCGAGCTGCGCCGCCAAACGAGCCCGCTCTCAACACCGGACTCCCTCGATTACTCGATCGACTCATCGCTCGACCAGGAGCGCGAGGAAACGGTCGGCATCTTCGGCGAGTACGACACGGTCGACGGCGTCGTCGCCGCCGCCAAGGCCGTCCGCGAAGCCGGGATCACCAAGTTCGACGTCCACACGCCCTTTCCCATCCACGGCATCGACGATGTCATCGGCATCAAGCCGACGATCCTGCCGTGGATCGTGCTGGGCGCGGGGCTCTCGGGCATGGCCGGCGGGTTCTTCCTCACGATGTACACCCAGGGCGCGTTCGGCTCCTTCGATTCGCTGCTCTCACTCGCACCGTACGAATACCTGATCTCGGGCAAGCCGCTGAACTCGCTGCCGGCATACATCCCGGTGATCTTCGAGACCACGATTCTCGCCGCGGCCTTCACGGCTGGCCTCGGCATGCTGCTGCTCAACGGGCTGCCGATGCTCTACAACCCGCTGTTCAAACATGAACGTTTTCGCCGGGTCACCGACGACCGCTTTTTCGTCGTGATCGACGCCAAGGACAAGAAGTTCGACCAGGCCCGCGACATCCTTGAGGACTCGTCGCCGTTGGCGATCGAAGTGGTCAAGGACTGACCGAAAGGCCCGCCGGTCGCCGTTCCAAGTTCGCACCTGATACACCCATGTCCCGCACTCCCCTCGATCACGATTACGCCCCGAAAGGGTTGATGCGCAGCGCGTTGCAAAACCCGGCGTTCAGCTTTGCGATCGGTGCGTTGCGTCGATTCCGTCGGCCGCCGTTCCTGCTGCTCGGGTTCGCGGTTGCGGGGATCATCGCGTCGTTCATCCCGATCACCTGGAGCGTGTACTACCGCTTTGCCAAAAGCCCTGATCCCCGGCCGCACCTGTTCCTCGATATGGATAACCAGGCCAAGTACAAGGCCCAGGCCCCGTCGCCGGTCTTCGAGGACGGTCGGGCCATGCGGCTGCCCGTGCCCGGCACCGTCGCCCGCGGCGAGCTGATCGAAGATGAGAAATACGCCCTCGGCTACGTCATGGACGGCCAAGGCAACGTTACCTGGGTCGAGGGCATGCCCGACGGCCTTGAGGTCGACGAAAAGTTCATGAAGCGTGGCCAAGAGTTGTACAACCGATTCTGCTGGCTGTGCCACGGGTACGACGGCTACGGGAACGGCCCGATCCACGTCCGTGCGGTCAAGGGCCAGAACGCCCTTTGGGTTACACCCAGCAACCTGCACGACGAAACCCGTCTGGGCCGGGCCGACGGACACCTGTACAACACGGTCAACAACGGCATTCGCAACATGGCCGGCTACGGCACGCTCATCCGCGACCCCAAGGATCGCTGGGCCGTGGTGGCCTACGTCCGGGCGTTGCAACTCTCGCAAGCGGTGCCGGCCGGCGAGGTCGACCCGTCGCTCGTCGCCAACGCCCCGGTCCAGCCGGCACTGACCAACGGCAAGCCGCCGGTGGTGGAAGAGCCGGCGGAGGAAACGGACACCGAGCAGGCCGCGGCCCGCTAGTTCGACACGGAACTTCGCACTTTCCCTTTCGCATTCAGCACCTTCACATGGCCCACGCCCCCACCACCCCGCCCGACTCCGTGAACGAGAAGCTCAATGCCGACGGGCTCAAGTTCTTCCTGCTCGCCGGCGGCGTGATCGGGCTGATCAGTGCGTTCATCACCTGCTGGTTCTTCGGTGGGCTTCGGCAGTTCTACCTGTCGTACCTGATGGCGTATGTGTTTTGCCTGAGCTTCGCGGTGGGCGGGCTGTTCGTGGTGATGCTGCAGCACGCGACCAAGGCCGGCTGGTCGGTCGTGGTGCGGCGCGTGCCCGAAGCGCTGGCGGGGTCGTTCCCGATCCTCGTGTTGCTGGCGTTGCCGTTGGTGGTGTCGGTGTTCCTGCCCGGGCGGATCGAGATCGCCAAGGTCGACACCGAGGTGGCCGGCGAGAACTGGGCCGCGCACAAGATGTTCGAGAAGATGCCCAACCTCTACCCCTGGGCGTCCGGCCCCGGCGATCCGTACGCCGGCGGTCACGGCGATGATGACAGCGACAGGCACGATCACGGTGACGATCACGGCAGCGGCGAGGAAGTCTCCGCCAACGACTTCCCGGCCGAGTACGTCGCCGCGGATGCCGCCGGTGACCATCACGCGGGCGATCATCACGTCGCCAAGCCGTTCACCGAGCTCGACCAGGTCGCCACCGTCGATGCGGTTTACAAGCACTTCATCTACGACGAGTACACCGAGGGTAAATCCGCTTACCTCAACGGCCCGTTCTGGACCGGTCGGCTGCTGATCTACCTCGGCGGGTTGCTCGTGCTGGGCAACTGGTACTACCGCACGTCGGTCAAGCAGGACACGGCCAAGGACCCCGAGCTTTCGATCAAGATGCGAGCTCGGAGCTATCCGGGCTTCCTGTTGTTCTCGTTGCTGGTTTCGCTGGCGGCGTTCGACCTGATCATGGCCGTCGATCCGCACTGGTACTCGACGATCATCGCGGTCTACTTCTTCGCCGGCTCGGCCGTGGCGATCTTCGCGACCATGGCGATCGCCTACTCGGTCATGCTCGGCAAGGGCCTGCTCAAGGACGCCGTCACGACCGAGCACCTTCACGACATCGGTAAGTTCCTTTTCGCGTTCGTGTTCTTCTGGGGGTACATCGCCTTCAGCCAGTACATGCTGATCTGGTACGGCGCCCTCGCCGAGGAGAGCACGTGGTTCGCCCGGCGTGGCGCGTCGATGGTGAGCGAGAACCTCGCGATCACCGCCCAGGGCACGATCTACGCGGCGGGCTTCTGGACGATCGTGGCTGCGGCGGTGCTGGTCGGTCACTTCATCATCCCGTTTGCCGGGTTGTTGAGTCGGCACGTCAAGCGCAACCGTGTGTTGCTCTCGTTCTGGGGTGTGTGGCTTTTGATCTTCCACTGGATCGACATCTACTGGCTGATCATGCCGGAGATGCCCGGCGGGCTTTGGTACAAGGTGCCGGTGGTGCCGATCCTCGCGACGGTCGGCGTCGGCGGGATCTTCGCGTTCTACGCCCTGGGCAACCTCACGGCGCACCGGTTGGTGCCCGCCAGCGACCCGCGGCTCCCAGAAAGCTTGGCTTTCCACAACATCTGATCGGTTTTGTTTGAAAGACGTGCGACCGATCGTCGCATGCGGCAAGTTCGGCTCGGTTTTTGGCGTAACGTTGGTCCGCAGAAAGAAGCATTTGTCATGGCAGCGATGAAACAGGGAATCAACGTGCCGGTCGTCTCCATGGTGGGACTGATCGCACTGCTGATCATGGTCAACCTCGTGCTGGGCGTGCAGGCTTGGTACTACTGGTCGACCGATCGACTGATGGCCGAACGGGCACAGGACGCCCGCGACCGTGACCTGCGCATGCTCAGCGAAGAGCAGACGGCGAACATGACCGCCGTCCGGTTCACTGACGATTCCAAGCAAACCGTGGCCGTGCCCATCGACATGGCCATGGACATGTGGCTCGACGCCAACGCGACCGACGGCACGACGCCCTCCTCCGGAGCGACCGCGTCGGTTGAGTAAATCAGAACTGAAAGTTCCGACGACCGAAGTAGTTAGTGTTATCCATGCCCATGAAGTGTCTCGCCGCCATCCTCGCCGCCACCACCTTGGCCGCCTCGGCCGGGGTTGCGTCCGCGCAGTACCAACGGCCCGACAGCTTCGACGCCCCGAACAACCGCGACTTCCTCGCACAACAAGACGCGGAAGAACTGTCGTACCTCAGGCTTGCCCAGGTCGGCACGGACATACCGTTGGACCTGACCTTTACCGACGAGACCGGTAAGGAAGTGAAATTCGGCGATTACTTCGACGGCACCACCCCTGTCATCCTGCAACTGGGTTACTACGAATGTCCACAGCTTTGCACGGAGATCAGCAAGGGCATCGCGGACGCGGTCAAGAACCTAACGCTCGAGGACGGCGAGTATCGCATCCTCACGGTCAGCTTCGACCCGAACGAAAAGTACACCCTCGGTGCGGCCAAGAAGACCACCACGCTTGACGCGGTCGGTCGGCCCGAGGTGTTCGACGACTGGCATTTCCTAGTCGGCACCCAGGACAACATCGACGTGCTCACCGAGTCGGTCGGCTTCGGTTACGGCTGGGTCGAGCTCGCCCAGGAATGGTCGCACCCGTCGGTCATCTTCATCCTCAGCCCGTCCGGCAAGCTCACCCGGTCGATTCCCGGCGTGGACTTCGACCCGCAAACGGTCCGGCTCTCGCTGGTCGAGGCCGCCGACGGGCGGGTCGGTACGTTCCTGGACAAGATCGCCCTCATCACGTGCTTCAGCTACGACGCGGGGATGGGCCAATACACGCCCAGCGCGGTGAAGCTCATGCGGTCGGCGGCGTTGCTGACGGTGGTGTTGATGGGCGTGGTGATCGCATACTGGCTGTTCCGCGAAAAGCGCGTCCGGACCGAAGACAACGCCGAGAAGGATCCGAAGGACACCGGCACGCCGGCGACGGCATAAGACCGAAAGACAAGAACCATGTGGACTGACTCGCTTTGCATCCTGCCCGACCTGATCGCAACCGCAGCCCCGGTGACCAACGACACCGGCTGGGGACAGGGCTTCATGCCCTTCGATGCCTCGTCCAGTGGCGATGACGTCGACTGGACGATGTGGATGATCAACTACATCTCGTTCTTCTTCGGCGGCATCGTGATCATCGCGATGGTCGCTTTCGCGATCATCTTCCGCCACCGCAAGGACGGGCCTCAGGAAGGCCGGGGTGCCTCGAACTCGACGACGCTCGAGATCACCTGGACGCTGATCCCGACGCTGATCGTGTTGGTCATCTTCACATTCGGTTTCCGTGGATACCTCTCCAGCCGATTCGCCCCGCCGGACGCGATCCAGATTTCGGCCAACGGCAAGATGTGGGCGTGGTTCTTCAGCTACCCCGACGCACTCGGCCAGGGTTCCCCCGAGTTGTGGGTGCCGGTCAACGAGCCGGTGCAAATCACGCTCGATTCGTCCGACGTGATCCACTCGCTGTACATCCCGGCGTTCCGCGTGAAGAAGGACGTGGTGCCGGGCCGGTTCAACACGCTCTGGTTCCAAGCCGACGTCGAGGGAACCTACGAACTGTTCTGTGCTGAGTATTGCGGCACGCTGCACAGCAAGATGGTCACCAAGGTCCACGTCGTGAGCCGCGAGGAGTACGACGCGAAGATGGAGGAGATCAGCAACCCCTACGCCGGCGGCGTGCCGTTCTGGGAGGTCGGCCAGAAGATTCACCAACAACAGGGCTGTGCCGCTTGTCACAGTATCGACGGCTCGGTCGGCACCGGCCCGTCGTGGAAGAACATCTGGGGCCAGCAGCACGAGATGGCCGACGGTTCACAAGTGCTCGTCGATCAGGAGTACATCACCGAGTCGATCCGCTATCCCGGTCGCAAGATCGTGGCCGGCTGGGGCAACGTGATGCCCTCCTACGCGGCCCAGCTTTCGGTCAAGGACACCATCGCGGTCGGCGAGTACATCAAGTCGCTCACCGACGGATTCACCATCGACGAGAACGGCGCGGTCGTCGCCGAGGACGGCACCGTCTCCGACCCACGCGAGGATTACGACGACTGATCCGGACCCACACCCCGCCTCGCTCCGCTTGACCGTGGAGCGCGGTGTTTTCCGAATAAGTTCTTGAGCGTTTGAAAGAGGATTTGAGCATGAGCACCATCAGCCAACCCGGCATCCTGACTGGGGTTCCCAAGCCCGAGACCGAGACCGAGCCGCAGGTCGACAACTACCTGACCTACGGCGACGAGAAAAAAGGCATCATGGGCACGATCTGGTCATGGGCGACGACCGTCGACCACAAGCGGATCGGCATCATGTACATGTTCACGGTGCTGGGCTTCTTCCTCGTCGGTGGCATCGGCGCGTTGCTGGTCCGCACCGAGTTGTTCACGCCCGACCCGACCCTCGCCGGG
>JBCDCH010000018.1 GCA_039182125.1 Planctomycetota bacterium | reverse complement strand
CGCCGTCCTCGCCGCCGCCCTGACCATTCCCGCATGGGCCGAGCCGGGCGACAAGCCGCGTGGTGAGCGCGGCGACCGGCAACAAACCGACCGCCCGGAACGACCTGAACGGCAGCGTGGTCAGCGCGGCGGAGGCCGGCAACTGCAACGCATCCAACAAGTGCTCCGCCAGCTGGACCTGACCGAAGAACAGCAAACCCAGGTCCGGGCAATCCTCGACGAAGCCCGCACCACGATGGCCGAGAAGCGCGAAGCGCTCGCGGACATGTCGCCGGAGCAACGCCGCGAAGAGATGCGTGCGTTCGGCGCACTGATGATGGAGCGGATCGGAGCGGTCCTCGACGACGAACAACGGCAGAAACTACGCCAAGCCTTCAACCGTGGCGGCCAGCGTCAGCAGCGTCCGGCGGCGAAGGACGGCGAGGTTGAAGCGGACGAGCCGGCCGACACCCCGCAGGCCCGTGATCGCGGCCAGCGCGGCGGCCGAGGTGCCGGCATTCGCACGTTCTTCGAGGCGACCATGCAACTCGAACTCGAGCGTGAACAGCGCACCGAGATCACCGCGATCGGCGAAGAACTCCGGGAAACCCTCGAAGCCAATGACGGCGATCGTGAAGCCGTGCGTGACGCGGTCATGTCCGCCCGTCAACGGGTCATGGCAATCCTCGACGACGAGCAAAAGCAGGCCCTGCGTGAGAAGATGCGTGAACTTCGCGGTGCCGCAGGCGAACGGCCACGGGCCCAACGCGAAAACCCGTTCAGCGACCGTCTCCGCTTGGGTGCCGACGTCGCCGGGCAAGAGCGGCCTGTCCTCACCGCGCCTGACGATGCGGGCGTCTTCGCGACAATCGAGACGCCCGACGTGACCGATCTCAAGCTCGTCGCGCTTGAGGGACATCCGATTTCCCTTGACGACCTCGCCGATCGGCCGACGGTCGTCGTCTTCGGCTCGATCACCTGTCCGCATTTCCGTGACTACGCACAAGCCCTCGATGTGATCCGCGACGGGGCCGAGCGCAAGGTCAACTGGATCTGGGCCTACACCCGCGAGGCCCACCCGACCGGCGCGAACGTCCGCCGCAACGACGCCGTCGGCCTGAGCGTTCGTCAGCACATCACGCTCGCCGACCGTATCGCGCTGGCCGAGCGTCTGAGCAATGAAGCCAACCTCGGCGGTGTGTTGAGCGTCGAGGCGATGGACGCATCCATCGCGGATGAGCTAGACACGTTTCCGAGCGGTGCCGTCTTGATCAACACCGACGGCGAGGTCGTCGAGCGCGACAAGTGGGCCGACCCGGTCGCGATCGGTCGCTGGCTCGAATCAATCTGAAAACAGTCCGACGGCCGGCGGCGCTAGGATGGCGCATGTCGCATCCGAACGCCGCCACGCTTGGGCAGTTGAAGCAAACGGACTACACCTTCCGCAGCGTCAAGGACGAGATGCGGCACAACCTGATCGCGAAACTGCGAGCCGCGGAAGAACTCTTCCCCGGCATCGTCGGTTATCGCGAGAGCGTCATCCCGCAGATCATCAACGGCATCCTCGCCAAGCACGACCTGCTCTTCCTCGGTCTGCGTGGCCAGGCGAAGACACGCATCCTCCGCATGCTCCCGGACCTGCTCGACGAGTGGCTGCCGGTGCTCAGCGGGTTGGAGATCAACGACGATCCGCTGGTGCCGATGACCCAGACCGGCAAGCGGCTCATCGCCGAGCACGGCGACGACACGCCGATCGAGTGGGTGCATCGCCGCCAGCGTTACCAGGAAAAACTCGCGACGCCCGATGTGACGATCGCGGACCTCATCGGCGAGGTCGACTTGGTCAAGCACGCCGAGGGGCGTTACCTCTCCGACGAGAGCACAATGCACTTTGGCCTGATCCCGCGCGCCAATCGCGGCATCTTCGCGGTCAACGAACTGCCGGACCTTGCCCCGCGCATCCAGGTCGGTTTGTTCAACGTGCTCGAGGAACGCGACGTGCAGATTCGCGGCTACCCCGTTCGGCTCGACATCGACGTGTGCCTCACATTCAGCGCCAACCCCGAGGACTACACCAACCGCGGCCGCATCGTCACGCCCCTCAAGGACCGCATCGGCACCGTCATCCGCACGCACTACCCCGCGACGATCGAGGAAGGCCTCATGATCGTCAACGCCAACGCGTATTTGCAGCGTGACAGCGGCGTCGAGATCATGGTGCCGCCGTTCATGGCAACGATCGTTGAGGAGGTCGTCCGCCTGGCCCGCAACTCGCCGCATGTCTCCCAGGCGTCGGGCGTCTCAGTCCGCACGTCGATCGCGAACATGGAGGTCGTCGTTTCCAACGCCGAACGGCGCGGCATCCTCACCGGTGAAAGCCGCGTCGTCGTTCGACCCGGCGACCTGCAGCACCTCGTCGCTTCGTCACGCGGCAAGGTCGAGATGACCCTCGCCGAGGACGACGCCGCCGAGGACAAGCTGCTCCAGTCGCTCATCGGCGAAGCGGTGAAAAACGTTTTCGCGACCGTCGCCGAGGAAGAGGAGTACGAGGAGATCGTCGAGGAGTTTGCCGGCAACGTGCGGTTCGCGGTGAGTGACGAGAGCGGTGCCGAGGAGTTTGTCGCGAACATGAAGAACATCGCGACGTTGCCGAGCGTGGCCGAAGATCTTGCCCGTGGGCTCGAACTCGACCCGACCGACCCCGGCATTCTCGCCAGCGTCGGCGAGTTCATCCTGGAGGGCTTGTACGTGAACAACCGCCTGAGCAAGTTCAGCGGCCGCGGGCAGACGTTCTTCAAGCGGTGATCATCCATTTTGCGGCCGCGGCGCAGCCGCCTGTTGGGCTTCGCACGTCACCCAACGTGCGGCTGCACTGCGACCGCAAAATGGAGAAGGTTCAGTAACCCCAGTCGAAGTTGGGGTCGGTGATATCGGTCGTGTCGGCCGGTGGTGGCGAGCCGATGCCGTAGCCGGAGAGGTCGGTGTTGAGCAGAGCGTAGCCGAGCGCCGACACCGCGATGACCGAGACGAGCACGCCCGGCAGCCAGGCCGACGCCGGCGGCGGTGCCAACGCGAGCAGCACGGGGCAGTAACCGATCACCAGCAATGCAATCACGATGTGATCCGGCACGTCGATGTTCGAGTTCCACGCCACCGCGACCGCGATGGCCAGCCCCGGCAGCAGCACCCACGAAGCCCGGGCGAGCTTGGGCTTGAACACCGCGAGCAAGGCGAAGACGCCCGCGACCGTGGGCAGCGCGAGGAACGTGTGGAAAAACGTGTCGTTGCCGACGAGCAGGATGCACAACGCCCCGCAGCCGAGTGCGGCCGCGACGCCGATCGCGTCCATGCGATGAGCCACCTTCGGTGAACCCGCCACCGCCGCCAGCACGATTGGCACCAGCAACACCGGCACCGCGCGGTCCGGCCCGTCGCCGTCGTAGAGCGTGAACGACGCCAACGTCATCGCGACCAGGGCGAACACCAACGAAGTGACGATCTTCACCGCCGGGTATCTCGGCGGTTCGTCGATCGCCTCATCATCGTCGGCGAGCAACGTTAGCATCGCCGCCGCGACCGACCAAGCGATCATCGTCGGCACCACCCACATCCAACGGTCGAACCGCTCGCCCCCGAACCACCGCAGCGAGATGAGCATGCCCCCCGCCGCAGCCGTTGCGGCCGCCCACGGTCCGACACGCGGGAACTTCAACGCCGAAGCGCCGAGCAACACGGCCAGCACGAGTGCCGGCCATGTCGCGTTGAGTCCCTTGATGATCAGGTCGGCGTCGGTCACGTCGGCGAGTTATTGAGCCACGCTCTGGAGACCGACCATGATGGTGACTTCGTCGCCGAGGGCGCCGGCTTCGATGCCCTCGGTCATGCCGAACTCGGAGCGGTTGATGGTGAAGGTGATGTCGCCGCCGACGCCGTCACCGCCGCGCCGCGGGCCGGCCTTGAGCGAGTGGATGGTCGCCTCGATCGGCTTGGTCACGCCCAGCAAGGTGAGGTCACCGGCGAGGGTGTGGGTGCCGTCGTCGTTGGCGGTCACGCCGGTGGAGACGAAGGTGATCTCCGGGAACTCGCGGGCGTTGAAGTAGTCGGCGCTCTTGAGGTGCTGGTCGCGTTGCTCGTTGGCGCTGTCGATGCTCGCCACCGGCAGGGTCATCTCGACCACGAGCGACTCGGGCGTGCCGGCGTACTGAACACTGCCGGACATGCTGTCGAAGGTGCCGTAGAATGGCGAAAGACCGCCCCACTCAATCTTGAACACGACCGCCGAGTGGACCGGGTCGATGACGTAGGACCGCGCTTGCTGCGCCGCCGCGGCGACGAAGAGCAGGCAGGTGGAAATCGAAGCGATCACGAAAGTGCGGGATAGAAGCGTCATGGGTGTTCCTTGGTTAGATGCTCGTCAAAGTACGCAGCGACACCGATCGCGAGAACCCCCGAAATTCTCACTCCTTCGTGATCGGCTCGGCGTCGCGTAGACGCAGGAAAATGTCGAGCCGGACACGAGGGTCGCGGATGACGCCGGTGTGGCCGAAGCGGGCCGGGCCGTCGTTCGGGAGGACGTACGCCGACTCGCCGGCGGGGGCGGCTTCCTCCTGCTTCACCGTCTTGTCAGAGACGCCGGCGTAGTGAACGCGTTGGCCGTCGAAGCGTTCGATCATCTCGGCTAACAGGTTCATCGCGTCCGAGCCGGGTCGCATCTCCTTTTGCAGCGTCATCCACGTCGGCAGGTTCGCCAGCGATGCCCCACGCAGCGGGCTGCTGAGCGTGAAGATCCGCTCGACCTCCACGTCGTCGGTGTCGGCGACGAAGAACGCGACCGCCCCGCCCATGGAGATGCCGATGATGTCGACCGGCTCGCCGGGGAACGCCTCCTCGATCGCGGCCAGCGCCTTGTCCCGGCACTCGGCAAGCGAGCCGGCCGTAAAGAACGCAACCCGCAGCACCCGGTCGTCGCCGGTGATCTCGCGAATCTCCTTGCGGTAGGCGAGCGACCCGACGCCCGGATCGAGAAAGCCGTCGAGGATCACGACGGGTCGCTCGAGCTTGACCGGCATCTCGCGCAGCTCGGCGATCCGCTGCTCCGCCGTCACCGAATCGACCGAGAAGCGCTCGGGCGACTCAGTGGCACAGCCGAGCACCGAAAACACCATCAGGGCAAGCATGCGTGTCATGGACGCATCCTCGGCACGCCATCGCGGGCGGACAACCCCTAACATGATCGCCCCATGGTTCCCCCCCTGTTGGCATTGAGCTTCCTGCCGCCGATCGTCGGCGATCACCTCGCGTGGTGGGTCGGCGGGCTGATCGTCGTGCTCGGGCTGGGCGTCTACGGCTTTCGCGATCTGAAGCGGTTCTCGTTGCGGTGCGTTTTCGCCGTGGCGGACGTGGCATTCAAGGAATCGATCCGCCGCAAGGTGCTGTGGATCACGCCGGTCGCGATGCTCAGCATCCTCGGACTCTCGCTCATCATCCAGGCCGTCGACCCGGCCGACGCGATCCGCCAACTCAACAAGTTCTGCTACTTCGCCACCGGCGTCACCGTCATGCTCACCGCGATCGTGCTCAGCTGCACGAACCTGCCCCGCGACATGGAGAGCAAGGTCATCTTCACCGTCGTGACCAAACCCGCGACGCGGCTGGAGATTCTGCTCGGCAAAATCGTCGGCTTCAGCCTAACGACCGCGGCGATGTTGCTGATCATGCTCGCGTTCACGCTGGCGTTCGTGTCGATCTCCAGCGGGCTGTATCAACGGTCGATCGCGGCCGAGATCGAAGCCGGCCCGGACGTTGCCCGGCAGGCGGTGCTGGAGCACTACGCGAGTGTCGGGCTGTTGGCGTCACGGTCGCTGGCCGTGCCGGAGGACTTGCAGTTTTACGCGCAGGTGCCGCCACTCGATGCGTCGGCACCCCGGGCGATGCGTGGCGGCGAGAGCGACGCGATCGTGCCTTTCATCTATGACCCCGCCGACTGGACGCCGCCCGACGCGCCGGACTCCGAGCCCGGTTCGACCGGCGTGTTCGTGGGACTTCGTGCCGGGTGGGAGTCGATCGTCGGGGACGTGGAAACCGCCCCTTCCCTGACGGTGTCCTTCCTCGACGCCGACGGGTTCACACTCATCGCTCCAAATCGCCTGACGCGCAACGGCCGGGTCCAACTCGCCGATGCCCGGGGGCAGGAACGGGTGTTCCACCGCCTCTCGGCCGACGACATCGCCAAGCTGGTTGCATTGCCAGCGGGCATGCCGTTCTTCGCGAAGATCGACGGCGGCGGGGGCTACCGGATCGTGCTGCCGCCCGACGCGTTGCAGTTCTTCATTCCGCAAGCCGGCGAAGTCCCGGAGGGCCAGGACCTCGACGCTCACTTGGTCCGTTCGGAAAACGAACAACCCAGCCCGAACCTTGAGCAGTTTCGCCCGCTGGGGCCGCTGGTCCGCGGCCGGCCCGGCCGACTCGGGCAGCAGCTCGTGGCGACCGACGCCGGCGAGTTCGTTGCCGTGTTCCGGTTTCAGAACGTCGACGAGCCGACCCTGATCGACGGTGGCTTGCCGATCGAAATGCGTGCCGGCGTTCAACGCAGCGGCGAGGTTCAGGAATCGTCAGCCTTGACCGTGATGGCCGCCCGGTTTCGCAACCGCGATACCGGCTTCGTCAGCGAGCCGATTCTCGTTTACCCCGAGACCAACCAACCACTCTTCTTCTCGGCACCCGGCGAAGCTGTTGCCGGCGGACAGTTCGATCTGATTCTCGAGAACCGCACGCCGGGCAACATCGTCGAGTTCGGCGACTTCTCCGTGGCCGCCATCACGGATCGACAGCCGTACTTGTTCAACCTTTTCAAGGGCTTCGTCGCGCTCTGGCTGATGAGCATCCTCGTCACGACGGTCGGGGTGTTTGCGAGCACGTTCGTGAGCTGGCCGATCGCGATCGTGGTGTCGTTGTGCGTGTTGCTGAGCCGGTGGGCGGTCGATCAACTCGGCGACATCATGCAGCCTGGCTTCGGTCAGAAGGTCGCCGGCGATCTGTTCTCCGACGGCGCCGGTGCCGAAGCGGCCGTCGCCGAGAACGCGGCGGAGTGGCTCAACCGACTGACCGTCGGCTTCGCGTCACTACTGCCGGACTTGAGCAAGTTTGACGCGGCGACGTGGATCGAGGCAGGCCAGTCGGTTCCGCTTTCCGTCCTGAGCGAGTCGATGCTGGTCGTGCTGGTGTTCGCGTTGCCGTTGTTGGTGGTCGCGTATGTTCGGCTGCGGACCAAGGAGGTCGCGGTATGAGAAAGTCGCTCCCCTTGCCTCTGTTGGTGGCCGTGCTGGTGTTGAGCTTGCTCGCGTCGGGGCTGGTCCGTTCCCACATCAACCACCGTCGCGCTGACGTGACCGCCGGCCAGACGCTGGCTCGGCTCGATTCGTTCGCGCTGGGCCTGCTGCTGGGCGGCTTCCGGGGACCTTTGACGATGATGCTCTGGACGTCGACGGAAAACCAAAAGACCGCACGCGACTTGGCCGACTTCGACACCAAGCTCGAGTTGATCCGCATGCTCCAGCCGCAGTTCGACTCGGTGCACATCTACCAATCCTGGAACAAGGCGTACAACCAGTCGGCACAGGTCGCGTCGCTGCCGACCAAGTACGCGATCATCCTCGACGCGATCGACTACGCCCAGGACGTCGACGCCGAACGTCGGCCGGATGTCGACATCAAGGAGATCATCGGTCAGGTCTACTTCCAGAAGCTCGGCCTCGACAACAACCGTGTGTTCTACGACCAGCGGCTGCGCAAGGAGACCAAGGCGACCGAAGAACTCGTGCGGTTCACGTTTCCGACCGATCGCCTCGATGAGTTTCGCCAGACCGCCCGGGCGGCCGGCGTGAGCACGATCGCCCTTTCCTTCCGGGCCGTCCAAGGCGACCGTCAAGCAGTCACGTTGCGTCGAAGCGATGCCGAACTCATCGGAGACACGTTCGACGGGCCCGGTGTTGAACGCGAGACACGCCAGATGGGTACCGACGACCGGCATGCCTCGGTGCTCGACGCCGACGGACAACTCCTGCCCGCCGGGCAGTTGCCCAACGGCCGTGATCTCGCCCACCTCCGCCCGTTCGGGCCGTTTCCCTACGGCGTCCCGGCCCATGCGTTCGCCTACGACTACTTCAGCCAAGCGCTCATGCTGCAGATCGAACAGGAGCAAAAGCATGCGCAGCTATCGCCACGCGTGATCAGTGCGCGGCCGGCGTTAGCATTACGTGAGTGGGCCGAGGGTGCGTTCGAGCAGGCCCGGGTGGCGGAGTTGGAGTACGTCAATGCACCGGAGCCGGAGACGTCCGAGCAACGTGAAACCTTCACCGCCGAAATCCCTCCGACCGGCTTACTGCGGACCGCTTTGTTCGACGAAACACTCTGGCAGACCGAGCGGGTCATCGAACTACTCGACGCGTCCAGCGAACGCTTCGCCGAGCACATCGATCGTTTCCCCGGCGATCGTCTGGTGTATCTCGACGACCTGACGTGGATGTCGGCGCTGCGGGCGTATGCGGTCGCGGATGCGGCATACCTGCGTCTCACCCAATCCACGGACCCGGCCGAGCGGTCGGCGTTGGCCCGGCAAGCCCGAGAGTCTTACGCGATCGCCAGCGTAAAACTCGCTCAGTATCTTACGCGGTACCACACCGAGCCGTTCATTCTCACCACGGTCGGCCTTGAGCCGGGCCGGTTCGACGCCGGTCAGGTGCCGGCGGATGTCGCGCTGGATGTTGTCCGTCGTAGCCGCATCGCGGCCGAGCGCGACCCGTTCGGGTACGAGTTCACATCCGAAGCTCAGGAGTTCGGCGCTTACCTCGAGCGCATCGGTCGTCGGCTCGAACTGCTCGATCAAGTCTGACTAACCGCCGACTTCAACCGTGGCGTCGGGTCGCGGTTTGCGGGTGCGGTGGTTTGGCGGACGCGTGTCACGGTGATATAACCTTGAATCCCAACGGAACCCCCGACGGCGGCCATCGGTCGCCGTTGTTGGCTTTTCGGGCGACCATTCACGCCGACAATCCGAGGAGAACCCACGCATGTCCATGTTTTACGTCACGCTCGTACTCACCAGTCTCGCCGGCGCGATCGCGCTCGGCTTCGCGTTCGCCAAAAGTAGATGGATCAGCAGCCAGGACCAGGGCAACGAGACGATGCGCTCGATCGCCGAGTCCATCCAAGAGGGCGCGCTAGCGTTTCTCAAGCGCGAATACGTCGTGCTCGGCACCTTCGTCGCGGTCGTCGCGGTTCTGTTGGCCATCGCGTACAGCGTCGGTGACAACGGGTCGCCGGTCATCGCGGTATCGTTCGTCGTCGGTGCGTTCTGCTCGGCACTGGCGGGCTTCTTCGGGATGAAGGTCGCCACCCTCGCCAACGTTCGCACCGCCAACGCCGCCCGCACCGGCATGTCCGGCGCGTTGCAGGTCGCGTTTTCCGGTGGGCTGGTCATGGGCCTGTGCGTGGTCGGGCTCGGTATCCTCGGCCTGTCGATCCTGTTCCTGATCTACGGCGCGATCTACATCGGCGGCGAAGGGGCCGCGTTGCAGGCCAACGTCAAGGTCGCCATCTCCATCCTCTCGGGCTTCTCGCTCGGTGCGTCGAGCATCGCGCTCTTTGCCCGTGTCGGCGGCGGCATCTACACCAAAGCCGCTGACGTCGGCGCGGACCTCGCTGGCAAGGTCTACGAAAACATTCCCGAGGACGACCCGCGTAACCCCGCCACCATCGCCGACAACGTCGGCGACAACGTCGGCGACGTGGCCGGCATGGGTGCGGACCTTTTCGAGTCGTACGTCGGCTCGATCATCGGCACGATGGTGCTCGGTGCGGCCGCGATCGCCGGCATCAGTGCGACCGGCCAGGGCTCGCCGATCGCGCTGGTCATGTTGCCGCTCATCCTCGCCGCGACGGGCATCCTCGTCGCCATCGGCGGCTCGTTTCTCGTCAAGGTCAAGGAAGGCGGCTCCCCCGCCAAGGCCCTCAACATGGGCGAGTTCGGTGCGGCCGGCGTCATGCTCGCACTCTCCGCACTCATCATCTTCCTCGTCGTCCCATCCGCCGGCGTCGAGATCGACGGCAAGGAGTTCGGCTGGCTCGGCGTGTTCGGTGCGGTCGTCACAGGGCTCATCGCGGGCCTGCTCATCGGACTCGTCACGGAGTACTACTGCTCGACCAAGTTCAACCCGACCTACACCATCGCCAAGCAGTCGCTCACCGGCAGCGCGACCAACATCATCGCCGGCCTGGGCATCGGCATGTACTCGACCGGCATCCCGATCCTGATCCTCGCCGGCGGGCTTGTGCTTGCCGATCAATTTGCCGGGCTCTACGGCATCGCGATCGCCGCCGTGGGTCTTCTCTCGGTCATGGGCATTCAGCTCGCGGTCGATGCGTACGGGCCGATCTCCGACAACGCGGGCGGTATCGCCGAGATGGCCGAGCTGCCCCCCGAAGTGCGTGAACGGACCGACGAACTCGACGCGGTCGGCAACACCACCGCCGCCATCGGTAAAGGCTTCGCGATCGGTTCGGCGGCGCTCACGTCGCTCGCCCTCTTCGCCGCCTACACCCAACAGGCGAACATCAACATGGGCCTGGACATCACGCGGCCGATCATCATCGCAGGCGTGTTCGTCGGCGCGATGTTGCCGTATGTGTTCAGCGCGATGGCGATGGCCGCGGTCGGTCGCGCCGCGGCGGCGATGATTACCGAGGTCGGCCGGCAGTTCGCCGAGATCCCCGGCCTGCGCGAAGGCACCGCCAAACCCGACGCCGCCCGCTGCGTCGACATCTCGACCAAAGCGGCGATCAAGGAGATGGTGCTCCCCGGCGTCCTTGCCGTGGCAACGCCAGTGCTGGTGGGTCTGATCAGTGCCGAGATGCTCGGCGGACTGCTCGCGGGCGTCACCGTCTCGGGCGTGCTCATGGCCCTGTTCCAATCCAACGCGGGCGGCGCTTGGGACAACGCCAAGAAGCGTATCGAGGGCGGCATCGAGATCGGCGGCGAGACCTACGGCAAGGGCTCGGAAGCTCACAAGGCCGCCGTCACCGGTGACACCGTCGGCGACCCGCTCAAGGACACGTCCGGCCCGAGCATCAACATCCTCATGAAGCTCATCGCGATCGTCGCACTCGTCATCGCCCCGCTCATCGCGCTGCCCACCGCCGATGCCGGCGTCACGGTAATCGACGACGATCCCACGGTCGCCGAAGTCGACCAAGGGCCTGAGCTGGTCGATTGAGCCGAAAGCCTGATCTTCGCGCAGTTTCGGAACCCGCCACGATTGTCGTGGCGGGTTCCGCGTTTGCGGTTCGGGATTTGGTTACCGGGATTTCCTACACTCGTGCATGCGCTCTCCTGAACAACTCGACCAAGCCCGCGCGTTCGCCATCGCCGCGGCCCGAGCGATGAAGGATGATCGCTGCTCCAACGTGCGTGTTCTCGATGTCGTCGGGCTGACGAGTATTTGTGACTTCATCGTGCTGGGTACCGGCACGAGCGAACGGCAGATGCGGACCGTGGTCAAGAGCCTGTTCGAGGTCGCCGAGGAAACGGGCTTCGACCACATGGGCGGACATCGCCGCGATTCGGCGGGCCAGTCCTCGAACTGGGTCGCGCTCGATTTCATCGACGTTGTCACCCACGTCTTCGACCCCGACGCCCGCGAGTTCTATGACCTCGACAATCTGTACGGCGACGCGAAAGACGTTGCGTGGGAAGAGATACCCAGCTCCAGCGACGGCTAAAGCGACGTTTTGCGAGGCAACTTCCACGCGGGGATTGGGGATTTGGGCATCGGGATTTACCCTGCACGGATGCGTCGTCTGCGGCACCTCCTTGCCAACGTTTCGATCGCCCTGAGCGCGCCCTTGCTCATGGCCGTGCCGGTGTTGCTCGCGGTGGTGTTGCTCGGCGGCCTGTCGTATCTCCAGGGACGACGCACCGTCGATGAGCTTTCGAGCCAAATCGTTGACCAAGTCGGCGGCCGCATTGAGGGCCGGCTGAATGATTTCCTGGACATCGCCGCCAACGTCAACGGGCTCAACACCCACCTGATCGCGACCGGTCGGCTCAACCCGAACGACCTGCGTGGCTGGGCCGATTCCTTCAACTCCCAACTTCGCGAAGTCGACGGCATCTCGAGTCTCTGCTTCGGGACGCCCGACGGCCACACCGTTTGGCTCATCCGCTACGGCGACGAGTACGAGTTCGCGATCAAGGACGAACTCACCGGGCCGAACATCGAGGAGTACCCGCTCTCGCGCAGCGGGGAGATCATGCCCAAGCTGTCGGGCAGTTACGCCTATGACCCGACGCAGCGACCCTGGTATCAGACGGGCGTGGCCAATCCCGACGGGGCGTTCACCGACGTCTATTCCTACGTCCGCGCCAATGCCGCCGACGGGGAAGGTGGCGTGCTCGGGCTCGGCTTCGCCCAGGAAGTCCGCGACGAAACCGGCGAGTTCATCGGCGTCATGGACACCGAAGTCACGCTCGGCGACATCACCACCTTTCTGCAATCCCTGCGTATCGCCGAGTCGGGCGTGGCGTTCGTCATCAACCACGAGGGCCATCTCGTCGGCACCAGCGTCAATCAGGCGACCGTCGACGACCAGGGCAATCGCATCCGCGGCGCGCAGGCACAAGACCCCAGCGTCCGGGTCGCCGCCGCGGCGCTGCGTGGGCAGGTCGGCGACTACGCGACCCTCTCCCCGGACGGGACTCAACTGGATATCGATGTCAACGGCAGACGCGCCAGGGTCAGCGCGTTCCCGTTTCGTTCCGATCACGAGTTACCGTGGGTCATCGTCACCGTGGTGCCGGACATCGACTTCATGGCCGGCGTTTACGAAGCGCGGCGTTGGTCGTTGTTCGCCGGTATCGGGGCTACGCTCGCGGCCCTGCTACTCGGCGTGATTGCCGCCCGCCAGCTCGCCCACCCGATCATCAAACTCGCCGGCCACCTCAAGCAAATGGGCACCGGCGACCTCGACACCCGCCTGCGGCTCGATGTGGCTTCCGAACTCCGCGACGTCGCCGACGAGGTCAACGAGATGCAGGACCACCTCAAGGATCGCCTTCGGCTGCGATCGAGCTTGGCTTTGGCGATGGAGGTGCAGCAATCGCTTCTGCCCAACCGTCCGCCAAGCCTACCGGGCCTCGATATCGCGGGGCGCAGCGCTTACTGCGACGAAACCGGCGGCGACTACTTCGACTTCATCGACGTGTTGTCGACGAGCGACGAGAATCAACTCGTGCTCGCGTTGGGCGACGTGATGGGTCACGGCGTTGCGGCCGCGCTGCTCATGACCACCGCCCGCGCCTCACTGCGCAGCCGGGCACGCGACTCCGGCTCGCTCGCCGATCTGCTCACGCATGTCAACGAACTTCTGGTACCCGACACCGGCGGGCTGCGATTCATGACCATGGTTCTGGCAGTGCTCGACCCGACGCACCGAACGATGCGTTGGGCGAGCGCCGGGCATGACGCGCCCATGATCTACAGCCCGGAAACCGACACGTTCGACGAGCCCGAAGGCGGCGACGTTCCCCTCGGCGTGGTCGGCTCGGTCGCTTACGACGAGTACGCCGTCGGCCCGCTACCGCCCGGCGCGATCATCCTGCTCGGCACCGACGGCATCTGGGAAACCCAGAACGCGCAACAAGAACTCTACGGCAAGGACCGCCTGCAAAACCTCATCCGCGCCCACCGCCGCGGCACCGCCGACGAGATCGCCGGCGCCATCCATGAAGCCGTCAACAAATGGGCCGGCGACGCCGCTCCCCACGATGATGTCACAATGGTCGTCGTAAAGCTTGACGAAGCAGAGCAACTTTCACGTGAAACCGATCATGCAGCGGCACTGCGAGTGGATTAGCCCGCACTACGATCCGCGCATGAGTATTGAGAAATCTCAGGTCGCCTTCGCCGAGTCCTCTTTGGTAATGCCCGGAGGCGTGTCGTCGCCGGTACGGGCTTTTCAAGGGGTCGGTGGGACGCCGGTGTTCGTTGCCGATGGTGAAGGGTGTCGCGTCACCGACGTCGATGGTAATCGCTATATCGACTACGTGATGAGCTACGGCCCGTTGATCGCCGGGCACGCCAACG
Source organism: Planctomycetota bacterium (assembly GCA_039182125.1). Lineage (NCBI taxonomy): Bacteria > Pseudomonadati > Planctomycetota > Planctomycetota bacterium. Next base: position 48,239 of record JBCDCH010000018.1, on the reverse strand, counting down.
ACCGCGTCATGGCGGCGATCTGCAAGCAAGCCGGCCATGGCACGAGCTTTGGCATGCCGACCATGGCCGAGACGACGCTTTGCGACACCATCGCATCAGCCCTGCCGAGCGTCGACATGGTTCGGCTCGTCAACAGCGGCACCGAGGCGGCGATGAGCGCGATCCGGCTGGCCCGCGCCGCCACCGGACGCAACAAGATCGTCAAGTGCGCCGGCTGTTACCACGGCCACGTCGACGGGTTGCTCGTCGAAGCCGGCAGCGGTGCATTGACGCTCGGCACGCCGTCCTCGCCCGGCGTACCGAAGTCCGTCGCGGCCAACACGCTGACCGTTCCGTACAACGATCTCGACGCCGCGGCAAAAGTCTTTGAACTCCACGGAGACGATATCGCCTGCTTCGCCGTGGAGCCGATCGCGGGGAACATGGGATTGGTCCCGCCCGCGCCGGGTTACCTCGCCGGCTTGCGTGAACTCTGTGACAAGCACGGAGCGATGCTCCTCTTCGACGAAGTCATGACCGGGTTCCGCGTCGCCTGGGGCGGTGCGCAGGTGCGTTACAACATCCGCCCGGACCTTTCGTGCTTCGGCAAGGTCATCGGCGGTGGCCTGCCGCTTGCGGCGTATGCCGGCCCCAAACACATCATGGAGCAGGTCTCGCCCGCCGGTCCGATGTACCAGGCCGGCACACTCAGCGGCAACCCGCTCGCCACCGCCGCCGGCATCACGACGCTCGAGATCCTCCAGGAACCCGGCGCTTACGACACACTCGAAACGCGCAGTGCCCAGTTGCAAAACGGCTTGGAAACGGCCGCAAAAGACGCCGGCGTGCCGGTCTGCGTCAACCGCGTTGGCTCGATGGTCGGACTCTACCTCGTCGACGCCGAAGGCGACACGGTGGAGAACTTTGCCGACGCGACAGCAACGAGTGCCGACCGATTCGCGACGTTCTTCCACGCGATGCGCGAGGCCGGCGTGCTGCTTGCACCCTCACGATTCGAAGCGCTTTTCGTATCGCTGGCCCACGACGAGGAAGCGATCGAACAGACCGTTGCCGCCTCCGAGATCGCGTTCGCCGCGGTCAAACGCACCGACATTTGAATCACTCGACACGCAAGCGCTCGTTGAGAACACGGTCGCCGTCGATCTCGTACAGCCCGCTACGCAGGTCGGCCGGCCCCACGAATGACGGGAATCGGTACCGCTTGATCGTGCTGCTTCCAGGCGCGAGGTCGATGACCAACCGCTCTTGCCGGGCGTACCCGGGCGCGACGACGAAGCTGTTGTAGTTGATCGGTCCCTCGCCGTAGTTGGTGATGACCTGCTGGACCACGAGCGTGCCGCGATCGAGGAAGGCCATGCTCGAAATACTCACGTCCGAAAGTCCCAGCCGCAGGTCGATCGGCACGTCGAGTACTTCCAGGTCGCTCGAATCAAATCGGAACCGCACCGTCGTCGGCTGATCGCCGGCCGGTGAGTTGAACGGAAAGCGAATCCGCACCGGCACCTGAGCCGTCTCGCCCGGTCCAAGTTGGAACCGCCGCTGCAGCGGCTCAATCTCCCAACCGTCGGGGCCGGTGACACTGAACGTGCCGGTCAGGTGATACTTATACGGATTGGTGAACGAGAGTGTCCGCTGGTGTTCGCCGAAGCTCGCCTCGACGAGCGGGTTATCCAGCGTGGTGGAAAGTCGGAGTTTCGCGAGGTTGGGATCGACCCCGACGATGAAGCTCGGCACCTGCGTGGCGGTGAAGCGGACGCGTCCGTCGATGACCTCGAGCGGCATGCGGTTGCCGAGCATGTCGACCAGCACCGGTGCACCGCCGACGGCCACGTCCAGTTCGACATCTTCGTGATGCTCTTCGGCCCAGACCATCATCACACCGGTGCCGTCGATGTCTTCATAGATGAAGCCGCGCGTGAGTGGCGAGACCGGCACCTCCCCGACAAACGTCGTGTGACCGAGCGTTCGGAAGATCGTCCGCATTGGTAAGGCCAGCGGCGTGGGCTGTTGGATGCCGTCGCGCTTGGTCATCGGCATGCGGAGCATCACACGGTCGGCGTCGGCAGACACCGCGTAGCCGATCCGCAGTGCCAGATCGCGCCACTGCTGCGGCATGCCGAACGGCTCGGACGCCAGCGGGTCAAGGCTCAGCGTTACCTCGCGTGGCACCGAATACCGGCGCAGGTCGTCGACGTACAACGGCACTTGCTTGGGCAACACGCCGGTCGGCACGCGCAGGGTCAGCGCCGGTTCGTTCCCGGGGATGTCCATCGGTTCGTACCAGATCGGCCAAGGCATCGACACGCGATCGCTACCGAGCAACGGGCGGAGGATCGCCTGGGCCCGGCGGTAAGCGTGTTTACGTTTCGCATCTTCGGGCCAGAGTTCGGCCGTTTCGATGTCGCCGATCTGCCAGCGCCGCATGAGTGTCGCGTGACGGGCGGCGATGCCGCCGATCGGATCGTGCCACCGCTCGTCCCCACCGGCGTCAGACCAGTCCTCGGCGGTGGGCGGTTTGATCAGGCATGCCGACGCATCGATGCCCAGGATCTGAAGCTCGCTCAGCAACGCGGAGAGATCACGCTCGTCGTTGAAGCCGGTCTCCGACCAGAGCGGCAACACGACCGACCCCACACCGAATACCGGGAGCACGTCCTTGGAGTGCTTGATTGCGTCGGCCGACAGTCGGGTCAAGTCGAACCCGAAGCGTGCATCGCCGTATCCCCGTCGCGCCGTCATCGCATCGGTCTCGTCGGGACACACGACGAAAGAAAGCCGGCGACGCAGGAGCAACTGACCGTGTTCGGCGGCACTGACCAGCATGCGTGCTTCGTAGTACCCGGCCGGCAGCGGTGGCAGCGCGACCAGCGTCGGTCCGTCGCCCGCAAGTGTCGGCATCGGGCCGCTGCGTCGAAAGACTTCGTTGCCATGCAAATCGGTCACGGCGATCGTGGCGGTCAGGTCATCGGTCCGCTCGTCGACCACGGCGAGCCGTAAAGACGGCCGCTCGCCGGGAGGAAACACCTGCAACGGCGTCGGCGTATCAAACACGAGGGTCGGCACGCGCGTGACCACGATGTCGTCGACCCACGCCGAGCCACGCACGTCCAACCGCAGCGCCTTGCCGAGGTCGCCACCGATGTCACGGTAGTCCTCGACCGCGTCGAGTTCGGTCGGCTGATACAGACCTATCTGCAAAACCAACGAGCCGCCGTCGGCGTCGGTCGGAGCGACCAGTTCAACGGCGCGGCGCTCCCAGTTGCCGCGATGGATGTCCGAAGTGGTTCGAGTCCCGTCGATCATGCGGCCGGCCTTGTCCGCGAAGTACGCCTCGACCGTCGCCGCGGCGTGCCTGTTGCCGAGCGTGCGCAGGGCAGCCTCGACGCGGTAGCGGACGCCTGGGGTGACGGGAATGGTGTGCGGGGTGAGGCGGTAGGCGACGCTGCCGCCGTCGAGCTTCATGTGGAACGACCAATCGCCGGCAAACGCGGGGGCTTCGGCCGTGGAGCGCTCCAGCTTTCCGCGGACGTAGTGCGGATAGCCGGGACCGACGATGCGACGCCAACCCATCGGCACCTCTTCGGTGTTGCCCAGCGATCGCTCCTCGAAGTCGAACACGTGCAGCACCCTGCCCGATCCGTGGACGGTGGCGGCGCATAGCAGAACGACGATTGCGGCGAAGAGGCGCATGGTCCGATAAACGCATCGGCGATTCAGCGTCGGACCGGCCAACTTTTGCCGACGGACGGCCGCCCCGCCGCCCCGCTACGATGCCCCCATGGCTCGTCTCTCCGACGTCCCGCGCGTGATCAAGCACGTCGGGCCCATCAGCTTCGCCCGCCGCATCGCCCACCAGATCGGTGACGACAACCTGTTGACCTGGGCCGCGGCAATGGCATATTCGTGGCTCTTCGCGCTGTTTCCGTTCCTGATTTTTCTGCTGACGCTGGTACCGCTGTTGCCCGGGTCGGTGCGTGGCCCGATCGTCGATCGCGTCGAGTCGTTCGTCGAGGAACAACTGCCCGGTCCCGCCGGCGACACGGTGCGGCAGACGCTGCTCCCGCTGCTTGGCGAGACGGCGGTCACGACGAGCACCGCGGACGTGATTCGCCTTGCCAACGGTAGCCAACTGCTCGGCGACATCGTCGAACTCGAACCGCAGGATTGGACCGCGACCGAAGACAGTCAGATACCCGATTCGCTCAGGTTTCGACTCGAGGGTGTCGAGCGGACGCTCCGCTTCGAGGCCGAGGAACTGTCCGAAGTCGAACTCGGCACCGAGTCGCAGGTGACCGTTTCGGCGGTTCCCATCGAAGGCCTTCGCGGGATCCTGTCGATCGGTTTGCTGCTGACCCTGTTCACCGCGTCGGGCGGGATGAACATGACGATGTCCGCGCTGGACCGCTGCTACGACATCAAGAAGCCGCGCCCTTTTTGGAAACAGCGGCTCATCGCCATCGCCCTCACCGTCGTAGTCGGCACGCTGGTGATTCTCGTGCTGGTGCTGCTGCCCATTTCGTCGCTGATCCTGCAGTTCCTCACCGGCGGGTTGTTCGCCAACTGGTTCGGCATCGAGATCGAAACGGCCTGGTGGGTGTCGCTCCTGATCAACGTCGTCCGTTACACATTCGGCATCACGCTGCTGGTGATGATCCTGGGGCTGGTGTATCACTTTGGCCCGTCGCTCAAGCGCCGCTTCCACCTGATCACGCCCGGCGCGGTGTTCACCATTGCCATGTGGCTACTCACGGGCCTGGCGATGCGGACCTATGTCGAAGGCTTCGGCGGGACCGAGAACTACGCGAAGACTTACGGCGCCGTCGGCGGCATCGTGATTCTCCTGCTGCTATTCTACGTCGACGCGCTCGTGCTGATGATCGGTGCGGAGATCAACAGCGAAATCGACTTCGCACTTCTTGGCATCCCACGCAAGGGCGACGAACACCCGGAGGAAGTCGAAGCCGCCAAGATCCCCGAGAGCGATCTCGACGAGGAAGAGCGTGAACTTCGTCAAGAGTTGAAGGAAGCGGTCGAAGGCACGCCCGATCCGGAAGAACCGCCCGGGAGTACGCCACCTGTCGAGGACACACCAGGCGATCCGCCGTCGAAGTCGTAACTCGACGGTCACGATCGCTGGGTGGCTGGACGGGATTTCTGTACGCTCTCCCGCGGAGGTGTCTCATGTATCAACGGATTTCATTCGCCGCTATCGCGGCGATCCTGTTCACCGCGCTGCCAACCCTCGCCGAGTTGCCCAAGGTCTTGGTCGGCGACAGACAGTTCGAAACCGACGACAGCGAACGTGTCGATTTGCGCAGCGTCAACGTCGGCAACTGGCTGCTCATCGAGCCGTGGATGCTCGCCGTTGCCGACGAAGACCTCCGGGCCGAATATGGCTTCGATCAAGTGCTGATCGAACGATTCGGCGAGGAGAAACACGCCGAACTTAAGCGGATTTGGCGGGACAACTACATCACCGAGCGGGACTTCAGACTGATCGCCGAGTCCGGCTTCAACACGGTGCGTGTGCCGTTTCATTATCACGTCATCGAAGACCCCGACGCGTTGGGCACGGTGGAGGACTTTCACTACCTCGACCTGGCCGTGAAGTGGGCGACTGCTCACGACTTGTACGTCATCCTCGACATGCACGCGGCACCGGGACACCAAAGTGTCGACGGCCCCTCTGGCAGGATCGGCTACAACCGGCTTTGGACCGACGAGCAAGCCCAGGACCGTTTCGTCTCGCTCTGGGGCGAGATCGCGGCCCGCTTCAAAAACGCACCGAACGTCGCGGCGTATGACCTGGTCAACGAGCCGTGGGGCGAGTTCAACGACGCACACGGTCCGGTGTACGGGCCGTTGATCGATCGCGCCGTCAAGGCCGTTCGTGAAGCCGACCCCGCGACGCCGATCCTCGTTGCCCCACTCATCGGCGGAAACTTCGAGCCGCTCCGCCGCTATCTCGACGCCGCCCCGGATAACGGCTGGACCGGCGTCGCGGTCACCGATCACTACTACCCTGGCCTTTTCGGTAGCGAGCCAACGCTTTTGAGCCACGCCCGACACGTCGCACTGCTGGAACCGAAACTCGAACAGACCCGCGCCTGGGGCGTGCCGCTTGTCATCGGCGAAATGCAGATCGTCTGGGACCGCCTCGACCAGCCGACACTCACGCGCTGGTACTTCGACAAGTACAACGACATGGGTTGGGCACCGGTGCTCTGGTCGTGGAAGCTGGTCAAGGATCGGCCCGGCGTCCACCCGGACAACTGGTACTTCGTGACCAACGCCGAGCCGTGGTCGGTCCAGCTACGCAGCGACAGCTACGACGACATCGCCGCGGCGTTTCGACGGCTTGGCACGATCGAGTATGCGATGGACGTGGAACTGCGCGACGCGTTGATTGCCGAGGAAGGGGTGAACATCGAACTGCCCGACCCACAGCTCGGCATCAGGGAAGTCGAACTAACCGATCCTCCTGCCGGCTGGCAAACGCACACGATCGGTGATGGGTCCGGCGGTGGAATCGTTGACGGTTCGATCAACGAAAAGGCCTTCGCGCTCGCCGGCCGGGGCAACGACATCTGGGCCGACAAGGACGCATTCGTGTACCTCGCGCGGCCGGCCGGGGACAGCGAACACTTCAAGACCACGCTGATCGAGTACGCCGGCTCGGGGCAGTGGTCGAAGGCGGGCATCATGCTGCGAGAAAGCAGCGCCGAGGACGCGGCTTTCGTTTTTGTTCATGCGTTCTCCAATGGCCGGATCACGGTGGCCGCACGCTCGGCGTCCGGCGCTGCGGTGGTCGAGCGCCATCTCGACTACGAAGAGCCGGGCCCCCTGCCCCTGCGGCTGGCGATCGAGCGTGACGGTGAAGACGTGCGCCTCGGCTGGGCGCGCGGCGATGAACCGTGGCAGTGGACCACCTCGCCGGCCGACGTTTCGTTCACCGACGAGTCACTGATCGGCTTCGCGGTCAACAGCAACATGCCCGGTCATCACGCGGTCGTCACGTTCGAAGGTGGCCTGGACCGAGGCGAGTAAGCACAACAATCTCAATCGGTCAAAAGCACCTAATCAGCGACGAAACAGAGACGCCGCGTAGCGGGCCGGGTTGCGGACCGTGCGGCGCAGATGGCCGAAGTTACGCACCGCCCAGATGGGCAGTGTCAGCGCGGGCAGCAGGCCGACCATCCCGCCCGCCGATCGCCGGGGCCAACCCCCCGCGTCGATCTCCGGGCCGGCGATGCGGTTCATCCACCACACGTCCCCCGCGCCAAGCTCTTCGCGTTGGCCGCTAGGGAAGCTGCTGTTGTCTCGTGGTACCTGCCCGGCAAGCGGCGCGCGCTCGACGCTGAGAAAGTCCTGTAAGTCGTCAAGCACGGCCTCCTCACGATCGGCCAGCGCGCCGATATCGAACCGGAAAACACGGTCCGCGTGGGTGGTCTCGAGTTCAAACACGGAGCGAAAGTATCGTCGCCAAATCAGCGCACACGTGATCGGGTGATACACCCGCTCCGCATGGGCACGCCGTTCGGCGTCGTACTGCTGACCCTGAAACTTATAGCTGCGCATGAACGAGTACGGATCGCGCAACGTCACGATGAACTTCGCATCGGGCACGGCGTCGAGAATGCGATCGACATGATTCACGTGATGCGGCGTCTTTTCGATCACCAACGGCTTGCCCTCGGCAACACCGAACGCACCGGCGTAGGCGTCGAACACTTCGGCGACCGTGCCGCCTGCGGCGGTCATCGGTTCGAGACGTTCCCGCAGAGCCGCGTGGAGTTCAGGGGTGTTCGCACGGCGCAGCGTACCAACATCACCGGTGTGCGGACCCCACGTCCCCGCAATCGCGCCGTCGAACTTTTCTCGCACCTGCGTGCCGCTGAGCCGACCATCGGCGTCAGGCTCGAACCAGTGCCGACCGAAGAAGCCGCTCTCGCCAAAGCAGGCTATCCGCGGATGACAGTTGAGCACTTTCGACAGCCACGTCGTCCCCCCGCGAGAGGTACCGACGACGAACGCGATCACGCGGGGGGACATGGCTCACCGTAGGGCAGGCACCGCCTGCCAATCCGATCGCGCTCGATGCGTGGCAGGCAGTGCGCCCGCCCTACGAAAACAGCTTCAACGCTTCGTGGTCGCCTTGCAATACCTCGGCGGGATCCACGTTGAGCCAGTCACGGAGCATGCTGGCATAAACCCGGCGGAAGTCGGTGGTGAACTTCACGTCGCCGTTGTCCAGATCGTCCTTGGCCAACGAAAGCGAGCCGCCGTGCAGGCCGGCTTTTATTTTCGGACCGACGACGAACATCGGGCCGGCCGCGCCATGGTCGGTGCCCTGCGAGTCGTTCTGCCGCACGCGTCGGCCGAACTCGCTGAAGACCATCGTCGTGACCTTCGAGTCGAGCTGCTTGGCACCGAGGTCCTTGTAAAACGCTCGGATGGATTCGGTGACGTTGCGGAGCAGGTTCTCGTGCTGCTGGATCTGGTTGGCGTGCGTATCGAAACCGCCGATCTGGCAATAGAAGACGCGGGTGCCGAAGTTGCCGGCGATGAGCCGGGCGATGAGTTTGAGGCGATTACCGAGATTGCCGGGGTAGTCCGCGTCGGCCTCGTAAGCACTGGCGACACGGCGGATCTCGTCGGCGCTGACGATGGCGTTGTTGGCCTGCTTGGCGAAAAACGCAGCACGCGGGTTGTCATACTCGGACTGTGCGAACTCCTCGATCAACTGCCGCTCCAGGTCCTTGTCGAAGCCGGTGCGGTTATCGAGGACGATGGAGAAGTCGTTGAGGTTGTTGATGGATGGGATCGGCGCGCCCTCGGTGACGAGCGCCTGCGGGAGTTCGTCGCCGATGTTGACCGCCGAGAGGGCTTCGGACTGGGTACCGCGCGAGAGGTGATCGAGGTAATGACCCAGCCAGCCCTTGGTGTCGTTGAGCGACGGGTCGGCCGATTGCCAAATGGCCATCGACTCGAAGTGCGAGCGGTTCTGCTGGGGGTATCCACAACCGTTGACGATGGCGAGCATGCCCTCGTCATACATCGCCTTGAACGCACCCATGCCGGGGTTGAGCGCAAACTCGTCGGAAACCTTGTGAAGCCCGTCGGAGAGCGCGATCTTCGGCCGGGATTTCTTGTAGTCGTCGTTGCCGACCGGAATGACGGTGTTGAGCCCGTCGTTGCCGCCCGAGAGCTGAACGACCACGAGCACGTTGTCATTGGCAATGGCGGTGCCGGCGGCTTGGTCGGCGTGCGCGAACTTGGGCACGAACAACGGCGTCGCCCCGCCGAGCGACAGCATGCCCAGCCCGCCGAGGCCGACCTTCATGAATTCACGTCGTGACTGATTTGCCATGGAAAATTCCTTGAATCTAGGCCCTATGCGAGCTGGAAGTACGGGGTGGTCATCATCAGGTGCAAGGTGCCCTTGACCTTCTTGCGAACGGTGTTGCCGTTGAGCTTGAACTCTTCGATCGGCTCGTTCTTGTCGTTTCGCATGAAATAGTCGACGAGTTTGCTACGAACCTCGCCGGGTAAGTTGCCGTCGAGGAGCAGGTCCGCGTAGTGGTCGACGAGACTGTCGGCCGAGTCGAGGTTGTTGTTCGGGAGGAAATGCTCGAGGCGGTGACTCTTGGCGTACCAACGACCTTCTTGACGGGCGACTTCGAGGGCGAAGCGGTAGCGTACGAGAATGGTCGCGGCATTGACCCACGCCTCGCCGCCGGTCCAGCCGGAGACGTCCGGCGGAAACAACAGCCGCATGCCCATCTTGCCCATGAACTCGCGGACGAACTCGGCCTTGAGCGTACCGCCGAGTGCGCGGCCCGCACCGATGCAGAGCGTCGCGGGGTCCTTGATGAGCGAGCGATACGCCCCGTCGCTGTAGAACGCACGGCAGCGGAACATCTCCTTGAGCACGGTGCCGATGTGCCAGTCGTTAGCGGTGAGCCGACCGGCGAAATGATCGATCATCGGCTGCGGCGGCGTTGGCGTGAGGAAGTGCGTAAGCAGCTTCTCAGCGATGAACTTCGGCGCCTGCTCGGTCGCGAGCAGCAGATCGACCGCCCCTTCGTCGTTGAAGTTTCCGGTTTTACCGAGGATCGTCTTTTCGCCGTCGTCGAAACGGTCCTTGAAGAACCGGGCGTTGTTGCCTTGCACGCGCCAGCCGGTGAAACAGCGGGAGAGTTCCTTGATGTCGGCTTCGGTGTAGCCGTTATCGACGCCGAGGGTGAACAGCTCCATGATCTCACGGGCGTAGTTCTCGTTAGGCTTGCCCTTGGCGGCGTTGTTGCCGTCGAGCCAGAGTAGCATCGCCGGATCGCGGCCGACCTCGACGAGAAGTTCACGGAAACTGCCCAGCCCCTTACGCCGGAACAGTTCGATCTGCTTGTGCATCCGTTGCTGGTTGACCTTGGAGCCGCCGGTCGCGAAATGGTTGTGCCAGAACAGCGCGATGCGTTCCTGCAGCGGCCGATCCGTGCGGAGCATGCGGAAGACCCACCATTCCTGAACCCGGCGATGATTATCGAGGCGGAAAACCTCGCCCATTTCTTCGAGCAAGTGGTTGTGCGGATCGTCTTCAGGATCAAAGTTGAACAACGCATCGATGGTCTTCGTGGTTCCATCGGCGACGGCGGTGTTGAGCTCGTCGGGGGTCGCACCAAACGCGCACCGTCGTATCAGATGCCCGGCCTTGTGTACGTCCCACGGGTCGCCGTCGGTCGGCTCGAACACGTCGAACGGACGGGTACCGAAGGCATCCATGCTGGTCTGATTTTCAGGCATTTCGAATTCCTCCGTGGTAATCTACCAAATGTCGCTGTTTAGTTCACTACGATCTTCATGTGGATCGGCATTTGGCGGCAGCGCCCTACAACGCGATAGACATCGAGGGATTGAGCCATTCATTCGCCAACCTCCGTGCGATCGGGCCGATTGATCTTGCCGTGCCGAGCGGGCAGTTCCTCGCGATCCTCGGCCCCAGTGGCTGTGGTAAATCGACACTCCTGCGACTCATCGCCGGCCTCCTCTCGCCCACGGACGGGGCCGTTGAAACAGACAACCGGCGGACCGGGTTCGTGTTTCAGGATTCTCACCTTTTGCCCTGGCGCACGGTGCTCGACAACGTTCGCCTACCCGCGGAACTGGAAGGCAACGACGCCACCGAACATGCTCGCGACCTGCTCAAAGAGGTCGGGCTTTCGGATTTTGCCGGTGCATATCCGAACGAACTGAGCGGCGGCATGCGGATGCGGGTATCGCTGGCGCGGGCGCTGGTGACGACGCCGGAGTTGTTACTGCTCGACGAACCGTTCGCCGCGCTCGACGAGATCACGCGGCAGGAACTGGACGACATGCTCCGCCGGCTGTCAGTCGAACACGCGATGACGACGGTGTTCGTCACGCACAGTGTCGCGGAAGCGGCGTACCTGTCGGAACGCGCGGTGGTGCTTTCGCCGCGGCCGGGCCGGGTCGTCCTCGACGTACCGATCGAACTGCCGGCCCAGCGCGACGCTTCCCTCCGTGGAACCGCCGAGTTCGCGCGTCAGACGGCGCTGTTGTTCGAGGCACTCCGATCCGATGTTCCGGGCGAGGCGGTGGCCCGGTGATCCGAAGCGTGCTCCCCCCGATCGTCGTGGCCGTTGCTGCCATCGCCCTGCTCGAAGGAATTGTGCGCGTTGGGATCGTGCCGGCGTTCCTCGTGCCGCCGCCGACCGCCACGTTCCGCTCGCTCACGTCACAAGGCGACCTTTGGACCGCGCTCGGGCAGACGGCTCTTGGTGCGGGCGTTGGCTTTGCCTGTAGTGCGCTCATCGGCACGATGCTCGCGGCTGTTCTTTCGGCCAACGTCTGGATGCGGCGTGCGTTTTACCCTTACGCGGTGTTCTTCCAGACGGTGCCGCTGGTGGCGATCGCCCCGCTGCTGGTGGTTTGGTTCGGTAGGGGTGTACAGACGACCGCATGGGCTGCGGGGATCGCGAGCGTCTTTCCCGTGATCGCGGCAGGCTTCGCGGGCTTCCGGTCGGCCGACCCGGCGCTGTTGGACCTGTTCCGCCTGCACCGCGCTTCGTTGTGGCAGACGTTCTTCAAGCTGCGCTTGCCGTCGGCGTTGCCGAAGTTGTTCGTCGGATTGCGAATTGCCGCGGCCCTGGCGGCGATCGGTGCGGTCGTCGGCGAGTTCATCACGGGTCTGGGCTTGGGCGGAATTCTCACGATCGCCAGGACGCAGAGCGACTACCCCAAGGTATTCGCCGCACTGATCCTCTCGTCGGTGCTGGGGCTGGTGCTTTTCGGAAGTGTTGACCTGATCGGCGGGCTGTTGTTGCGGCACTGGCGCAATGCGTAACGTTCAACCATGAGATGGTGTTTGGTGTTGACCCTTTTGCTCGTTGGCGTGGCCTGTTCGGATGATTCCGTTGCCGAGGACGGGTCGGCCGAGGTGACGTTGCAACTCAACTGGCTGCCCGAACCTCAGTTCGGCGGGTTCTACGAAGCCGAGCGGATCGGCGCGTTCACGGACCGACGACTCACGGTCGACATCTCGCCCGGCGGACCCGACCTATCGCCGGTTCAGATCGTCGGCGGTGGCGGTGCGACCTTCGGCATCTGCGCGGCCGACGAGCTTCTCATCGCACGCAGCAAGGGCAACGACGTCGTCGCCCTGTTCGCCGCCTATCAAACCAACCCCCAGGGTTTGATGCTCAAGGCCGACGATCCGGCCGACTCGATCGGAGCGCTCTTCGAGCGTGGCGGTTTGATCGCATGGCAGTCGGGACTGCCCTACGCGACCTATCTCAAACAAAACCTCGGCGACAACTTCGAGGCGGAGTACCCCAGCCCGTTCGGCGACCTGACCGAGTTTCGCATGGCCGACGAGTATGCGATGCAGGTGTTCGTCACAAGCGAACCGATCACCGCACGGCGGGAGGGCCTCGACGTCAAAACATTCCTCATCGCGGACGGCGGCTACAACCCCTACGCAACCGTGCTGATCTGCAAGCGTGAGTTTCTCGAAGCCAACCCCGACGTCTGTGCCCGCATGATCCAAGCGGTACGCGCCGGATGGGAGTCGTATCTCGCCGACCCCACCTCGGCCAACGCAATCATGCGCGAGCTGAACCCGACGATGACCGCCGACGCATTTATCGCCAGTGCCGAAGCACAGAAGCCGTTGATCGAAGCAGAGCCACTCGGGGCGATGTCGGCCGAGCGATGGCAATCACTCGCCGAGCAGCTCGTGTCCGTAGGGGCATTGCAGGACACATCCGTGGTCGACGGTGCATTCGTGGAGTAAGCGATGTATGAGGCGAAGTGAGGCCGGTGGGGCTCGAACCCACGACCGTTCGATTAAAAGTTCTTGCTATCGCACCCCCAACATGTCACATATCAGGGCGAAAACGGCGTTTTGGGCACAATACCGACGCCAGCGGGGATTGCAAGTATTGCACACAGTGACAACTCAAGCGGTCAATCGGAGCCAAACCGGTCAAACCGGTCAATCTTGCGGCTGCTGGCCAAGTGCCAGGGCGGGGCGTTGCCGGGTGAGACGGTCGTAGAGGGGGAGGTAGTGGGGTAGGCTTGTAAACGTTTGCAGACGACTGGGCTTGTAAACGTTTACAGAGTCGGCACCGATTCGCCCCGCTGGCCACGTGCTGGCGGTGCGTGTCTAGGTTGAGAAGTGACGGGCGTTGAGGTATGGCAGACCCTTTCAGCCATATCCAGCTGGTAGCGTTACGATATCGGTTTCGGTAGCGTTGCCGTCGTGTCCGGGGACTGGCGCGATCAACAAAAGCTCGAAGAAAAGGCCAAACTTGCGACATTGCAAGCCAACGCCGAGCACCGCCGGGAACGGCATGCCCGACTACGAGCACGTCTTCACACCCTGCTACCGTTGCCACTCGAGGCCTCGATTATCATTGCTAGTGCAGCAATTTCAGTTGCACTCTCTCTGCCCATTGGAATGGTGTCCCTGAACATGCTCGCCACTGCCTTGGCGGGCGGCGTTCCGATCATCGTCGGTATCGCCTTAGCCATCGGCTTCTTCTTCTCCCTATCGCCCGAAGATCGTGTCGACTTACCCGAAACATGGATCGTTCGGGCAAGGGAACATCGAGAACGTAAGCTCGCCGCGAAGGTGCGGGCGACCGAGCTCGCGGAACAGTCGGCAAAGCTGGCAACTGAAATCCGGAAACGCGAGCGAGAGCGTCGTTCTCACACAGATTCACGGAGCCCAGATCGGGCAAACGACCAAGAAGCCGTGTTTCAAGTTGACCACGATGCTTGGCGCAGTCACGTTCGCTCGCGCCCCAAACCTGATGGCACATACTTCCACCCGGCGTGGGGGCGTGAGCACACCCATGTGGATGATCTAACCGGTGACGAGTTCGAGTATTTCTTGGAGTACGTGTTTCGCTGGCTGGGGTACAACGTTCGTCATGTCGGCGGACCAGGAGACCACGGCGTTGACCTCGTCGTCGAGGCAGACTTTGGCTGGTGTGTCGTTCAGGCGAAGCGGTATAGCGGGGTCGTCCCAAACACCGCAGTGCAAGAAGCGTTTGCCGGCATTGCCATGTACAACTGCGAGTACGCCGTGGTTGTGACGAATAGTTACCTGAGCGAGGGTGCAGTAATGCTTGCCCAGCGGAACCGAGTCGCATGGATTGACCGCGACGGCTTGGCGATGCTCCTGCGTGGCGAGCATTCAATGTTCCCTCGCCGCAACTGACAGGCAATCACTCTGCCTTTTGTGTCAACGCGTCCACCGTCACACCGAGAACTTCGGCGATGCGTTCAGCGGTGCTGAGCTGCGGGTCGGGTTTGTCCCCCCGCTCGACTTCGCTCCATTGGCTCGCGTACTTCATCCCCGCACGGCGGGCCGCCTCCGCTTGCGTGATGCCGAGCCGAAGCCGCAGCGTGCGAATCGTGTTGACGTGGATGGGCACCTCAACAGAATACCAACGAAATCTCAAATATCAAACGAATAGCGACAAAATAGAACGTACGCTATTGACACGCTGGCGGGCAGTCGATACCGTAAACGCGTCGTCGGCACTTCGCCGCGACCGGGCATTCGCCCGCAAACAAAACGGCCCCCCGGATTGGCGTAGGAACCTCCGAGGGGCACAGCACCGGAGTTAGCCGATGCAGACTCATTCTATCCCAACGGGCGCGCACAACGTCGCCGCCGACGCGTTCATCACCGCCGACAACGCCGAAAACGCACAATCCTTGCTCGCGAGCGTCGAGCCGACGGACGACGACCTCGCCGAGTACGCCTCACACCTCGCCCGTCATGAGCCGGTGCTCGACGACGACGCGGCCGACGCCCTCGCTGCTATTCGGTACGCCAATGAGCAGCGCGGAAGGATTGAGTCGGGAGTCCGTGCGTTGCTCGGCAGGCTCAACCGCCCCGACCTTGCCGCGTTGCTCACGGTCTCCGTCACCGTTGGCATCGCGTCACACGTGGACGGTCAGCGTGTAGGCGATGCGACGTATCGCATCGAGTCTGGCAGTTACAGCGGCGAGTGGTCTACCGATCGCCGCACAAGCGTTGAGGATGCGGTCGTGATGGCCGTCGATAGCTTCCTGCTCGACGCCGACTTGCCCGACGTGCCCGCGCTCGGCTTCCGCTTGTAGCCCAAACAAACCGCCTTGCTCGGCATGACCGCCGGGCAGGGGTTTTATAGCCGCCGACATGGAGGTACGTGGTACACTACTTCCCTGTCTCGCCGACGGTGAAACTTTTTTGTATGGCGGCGTCCCTTTCTATAGCGGGCGGGCACAGGAGTACGACATGACCTTGGACCTCAAGACCTTTGGCCAGATCGCCGACGACCTCGGCTTGCCACCCCACCAGACCAAGTACGCCATCGACAAGAGCGGAGCCCGGCCCGTGACTCGTGTAGCCGGGACGCGGCTTTTCGACCAAGCGGCGGTCGAGCAGATCAGGGCGACCGCAGCACGCATAGCGGCCAAGCGGCGGCAGTCGGCGACAGCGTAAGCAACAAACAAAACACCGCCCCGGCGTAGCTTGGCGACTACCGAGGCGGTGTAGGACAAGGTGTGTGGCGTGATCCTAACAGATACCGACCGACAAGTCAACTTAGACTCCGCTACGATCGACATATTGCACCGCCGACATGACGGATATGTCGTCTTTGGTGGAGGCGAGGGCGACGATTGGGCAGAGACTGCTACCAAAGCCATGAGCGTGAACCTTGCTGCAATCAACGACCGATGGGGTGGACGGCTTGACGGTGACGCCTACTTCTCACTCAACGGGTTTGTGCGCGGCCAGCGTGGCAAGCAGCACATCCGCTGGCTCACGTCCTGCTTCGCCGACCTCGATTGCTACAGGCTCGGTGTTGAGCCGATCGACCTGCGGTACCGGCTCGACCAACTCCAGCTCGCGGGCGAACTGCCGCAGGTGAGCATGTACGCCGAGTCGGGTCGCGGCCTCTGGGCGTTCTGGCTTCTCGCCGAAGGCAACGACCAATCGCCCGTGCGAGCATGGCCGGAGAAGGTCGAGCTATGGGACCGCATCCAAGCGACACTCAACAAGCGACTCGCCAAGCTTGGAGCAGACGCCCAGGCGTACGACGCATCGCGCGTGTCGCGTGTGCCCGGCTCGATCAACACCAAGGCCAAGCTACCCGCCCGCTACTGGATCAGCACCGACTCGCACGGAAACGCAGCCACCTACGGACTTCAAGACATCGCCGACCGCCTTGGCGTGAAGCCGCCCAGGCAGCGGCGGCGAGCAAGTACCGAAGCCGTTGATCCCGCACGTCGCAAGCAAGGCAAGCTTGGCCGACTCGGACTCGGCAAGTGTCGAGCCGAGCAACTGGAGATGCTGTCCGAGATGCGAGGTGGTTTCCCCGAAGGCTGTCGCAACTCCGCCCTACTCATCTATGCGTCTGCGCTCATGACAGCCGAGACGCCGCGACACGAAGTCGCCCGCAAGGTTCATCGGCTTGCCGCTCATTGCCGGCCGAGCTTCCCGGTCGCCAAGGCCGAGTCCGTCGTCAAATCCCAGATCAATCGCGAGCAGCCGCTCAAGTGGCGTAACGAGAGGATCGTCGCGGAGCTGTACGTCACGCCGCTAGAGGCCGAAGCGGTCGGACTCGCCTCGCCCGAGAAGGCGAGCCGCAGTGAGATCGCCGCAGCCCGTGAGCAGCTTGTACGTCAAGCCATCGAGCGTGATCGGTCCATGAGCATCCGAGCCGTCCATGCGTGGGTGCGTGAGCATTGGGCCGGCCCCAAGCCACCAAGCCGTGGTGCCATCGCTACTGACCTACGCCGACTGTCCGCATAACCCATCGGCGTCCCAGAGAGGCAGCAGGGAGACCCCCCCTATATGCTGCGAAGTTGGACACTGAATCCGTCTCAAAACGGCAAACCGACCATGCCCTCGACCCTCGCCCAACGCCTGCGTGAGTTAGGTGCGTTCATCAACGACGACGGTGAGCTACGCATCCACGGCCGCCCTGGCCCGACGCTTGATCGGGTGTACGAGCAAGCGAGCGAGTCGGAGTGCCCGACCATGCGTGAGGCTGCGCGGCTGATCCTGCGGGCAATGAGTACCGCAGCCAACTTTGACGGGTCGTTGGTACGGGACACCACCCGCAAAGCAATCGCCAACATCCTGCGCGGCTCTAACGATGATTGACACAAAAGCAGATAACGCGCGATGCGACGCACTCGCGGCCCACTTGCACGCGTTGGGCGTATACCTCGACAGCACCGGCGGTGTGGCGATGCGCGGCAATCGCGGAGCTGCCCGGCAACGCTTGCACGCGGCAGCGGCAGACATGGAGAGTGCAACGCGTCGCGATGCTGCGCGGCTGGCGTTACGTGCTACGACCGACCGACTCGACCGACGCGGGCAGCCGATAGCGCCGCGGGCAACTGCCGAGATCATCGCGTTACTTCGCGGGGTGGCTAGTGAGTGACGCAATCGAGCAAGTCGATGCCACGCGGGCTGACCCAAACCGCGACCGACGCGGGCAGTTCGTGCCCGGCAACCGCGCCGCTTGCGGTGGCGGAAATCCGTTGTTAGCCGCGAGCAACAGGCTGAGGGCCAAGCTAGCCGCAACGCTCACCGACGACGACATCGACGCGGCTATCCAAGTGCTACGTGATGGCATGACCGACGAGAACAAGCGCGTTCGGATGGCCGCTGCGCGGGAACTGCTGGATCGCTCGGTGGGACGCCCTTCTAGCAGCTTGGAGTTCTTGGCAAAGTTTGAGTCCGACGGGGTACAACCGCGATTTGACATGACTCGGCTAAACGAGGAGCAGCAGCTCCATCTACGGGAGATACTCGCCCTCGCGGCGGGTTAGGGCAACCACAACTTTGCACCAACCGCCGAGCCGGTGACCGCGTGTGCGGCCGAACGGATGGCGGACGTGTCGCCGGACCGATGGCAGTGGCCGAGCGGGTGGCTTTGCGTGTGCGCGCACTTCAACAACCACACACATGCACATCGAAAAACTTACCAAACGCTTCCGCGAACTCGCGGATGAGATCGGCTTCGATGGTGCGGCGAAAGCGCTTAGCGATGTCCAGGCCACCGACGACGACGGCGAGCCCGTCGATGTCAAGTTCGAGGGCATCACATCGAAGCGCGACCAAGCCAAGGCGAAAGCCACGGCCGCCGAACTCCAACGCGCCGTCGACGACGCAATCGACCAACACCTCGCCAAGTACAAGACCAACGCGACCCGGTTTAACCCGGGTTCAATCAACACCGCTCACAAGGCCATGACCAAGGCCGACAACATGACCAAGACCACTATTCCATCGACCGCCCTGCGCGGCACCCTCAAGAACTTCACCGGCGAACGCACCGTTTACACCGAGGACGCTGGAGAACGCACCATCGGTGCCGAGGAGCGCGCTTATCGCTTCGGCATGTATGCGCTCGACCTTGCACAACGCTGCTTGCCCGGTCGCTATGACTTCCCCAAGGCCGCCAGTTTCGCGGCGGATGCGGGCTTCCATACCAAGGGTCACATCGAGAACGCCAACCCGCTCGGCGGCTACTTGGTGCCCGATGAGTTTCAGTCAGACCTCATCGACCTGCGCGAGCAATTCGGTGTTGCGCGGCAGTTGTTCAAGGTTCGTCCGATGGCAAGCGACACCCGCACCGACCCGCGACGCACCGGCGGCCTCACCGCGTATGCAGTGGGCGAATCACAGGCCGGCACTAAGTCCACGAAAACATGGGACCGCGTTCGCCTGACCGCGCGAAAGTGGATGGTTTTGAGCAAAATGTCGGCCGAACTTAACGAGGACGCCGTCATCAGCCTCGCGGACGACCTCGCGGAAGAGATCGCCTACGCGTTCTCGCAGAAGGAAGACGACTGCGCATTCAACGGCGATGGCGGCGGGGACTACCACGGCATCGTTGGCGTCCGCCAGGCGTTGCAGACCGCTGCGGGGAATCCCAGCGGCACGAGCGCCGGCGGCATCATCGTGGGCAGTGGCAACGCCTACAGCGAACTGACGCTCGACGACTTCCACGCCGTCCAAGGTGCGCTGCCCGAGTACGCCGAGCGCAGCCCCGCTTGGGTGGTTTCGCGGCCATTCTACTTCAATGTGATGCAGAAGCTCATGCTCGCCAGCGGCGGTGTACCAGCGGCCGAGGTTGCAGCGGGCGGTGTTCGTCGCTTCTTGGGCGATCCGGTCATCATCTCGCAGGTCATGCCGAAGACCGCCGCGAATGACCAGCTCGCGGTGCTGTATGGCGACTTCCGGCTCGGTGCGTCGTTCGGCGACCGTCGCGGTACGTCGCTGGCGTTCAGTGAGTCGGCCATGATCGACGGTGAAAACAGCTTCCAGCAAGACGAAATCGCCATACGCGGCACTACGCGGTGGGACATCAACGTCCACGACGTTGGCAGCACCACCGAAGCTGGCCCGATCGTCGGTCTGCAACTGGCCGCGTCCTAAACCCCGGCAGCCGGCCGCGTACGCCAATGGCTGCGCGATCGGTGTTGATACACCTTTCCCGCCCGCCCGTCGCTGGACTCAACGCCGGCGGCGGGCACTCGCGGGACACTCACTGAAAGACAACCAACATGATTCCTTCCCAAGACTTGAAGATCGTCCCGATCACGCCCCCGGGCGCGCGCGTTGACAACGCGTCGTTTGCCACAACCGAGATCGACACGCTCGGCTACAACCGCGTGCTCATCGTCGTGCAGCTCGGTGCAACCGACGTAGGGATGGCTGCGTTGAAAGTGGAAGCCGGCGACACCAGCGGCAGCCTGTCCGACGTGTCGGCACTGACGTACGGCACGGCAATAAACACCGATGGTGACTTTTCGACGACGCCGCAATCTGTCAATGACAATGCGCTATTCGCGTTCGACATTGATCCGGCCAAGGTGGGCCGTTATCTCGACCTTGTCGCCATCGCGGGCAACGGCTCGACCGGCACGTACTTGTCCGCGTTCGCCGTGTTGTTTCGCGCCGACGAGTGCCCGAGCACCGCAGCCGATCAAGGCTTTGACCAAGTGCTGCGGTACTAACCCTTCACCCGCCGTCACGGCTGACCCCGTGGCGTGCGGTTTGTCCGCGCAGGGGTGCGCGGTTGTTCTTTGGATGGCCGTCGTCGGCCTTGACGGGTCGGCGGCGGTTTTGACGACGATGACAGATTCAGACGAACGAGCGGAGCGACTACGCGAGGCCGGACGAATGATTGACGCGGCCGAACTACCGGCACACGTACACGCGCTGTTGGCGTTTGTCGCGTGCGATGCCGCCTGGCTCAACGAAGCGTGCGAGTACTTCCTTACCAACGTCGGCGACGTGCAACTTGACCGCGCGCAGGTGGGACGGATGGCATCGATCATGGAAATGGTTGCCGTGGACCTCGCGCAAGCTGCCGACCGGGCACGCGTCAACCGCGCAGCCCTTGAGTCGATGATGACGGCTACAGACACCTCGCACTGATGGCCAAACTTACACGCCGACAGAAGCGCCGCGTAGTGCGTGCGTTCAACGCGCTGATGTTGGAGGAGTATCGAGAGCTCCGCGACCGCATGTCCAAGCCAGTGCAACGCCTGGGCGACCGCGTTATCCGCTCGGTGGAAGGCGAGGAGCCGCGCCGTGAGGACGGCCAGTTGCTGCGGGGCACCACGATCGAACTCGGCACCGACGCTCGCGGCATGCCCACCGCGACCTTCCGCGTGTCACGCCCGCCCGCCGAACCCGACGACGATCCGCTCGCCGCGATCCGCCTGGAGTTCGAGATGAATCGTCCGATTCTCCGCGGTGTCCGCCAACGACTTAAGCAGGACGGCAACCGCCGACTCAAACAAACGATCGGAGTTCGATGATGGACATGAAGGTACCCGGCGTCACGCTCCGCGTTGACACTGACCTGCTCGACGGCTTCGGCGACACGCCCGACCGTGGCCTATCCGAAAATCGCATGCACCAGACGATCGCATCGCTTGAGCGTGCCGCGCAGTCCATGGCAGCCGCGCATGAGCAGGTGTCCCGCGTCTGGCAGTCAACGAGCACCGGCGGACGACTTCTCGCGGGCACGACAGGCCTACCGCCGGACGTTGCTCACGCCCGCTTTGCGATGGACACCGGACGCCGTGACGTGCTTACGTCCCTCGGCAACGAGTTCGGCCTTGCCCGCGAGGAAGCACGCCGCACCGTCGAACGTGCCGCACGCCTGCCATCACTCATGGGTGACACGCCCGCCCGCTCGATCGCTGGCGGCGTCACTGTCAACGCGGACGCGGCGGTACGCGACATCGACCGCATCACCGCAGCCATCGAACGCATGCGGGAGCATGCCTCCAAGCCCATCAACATCGGCGGCGGCGACGGCATCACCTCACCCGTGACCAACTCCATGCGAGCCGAGCGGGCCGGCATCCAAGCCGCCCAGGCCGCAGCACTCGCCAACCTCACCGCCCAGCGGATGGCACCCCCCTACCTTCCATCCTCGGACGATTGGGGGCGGGTAGGCGATACTCACGGACCCGCACCATACAACGCGCAAAATCGGGTTTCTGGGGGCCGTCATCGGTCACTGTTTCAGGGCGACATGCCGGATTCGCTGCGCGCCTACGGCTACGACTTCGACCGCCCCGTAGATATGCCGTACCCGCGTAACGGCGATCGCAACCGGCGTGCGTTGCCGGGTGCCGGCGGTGGTGGTGGCGGTGACATCGTGGATGCCGAGTTCACCTCGGCTGGTGGCGATGAGAACCGACGACGGCAGCGTAACCCGCTGGACCGGCACCGACCGCTCGACATCATGCTCGGTGGCGGTGGTCGTGGTGGTGGCGGTGGCGGTGGTCGAATCTACGGGATGTCGGGCAGCGCTGCGGGCGGGCCGGGTGGCGGTCGCGGTAGCGGTGGGCGCACGGGCGGCGGTAGTAGTGGCGGCGGCTTTTCGACAGGCGGTTACTACGCAGCCGTCTTCGGTGCGTGGGAACTCAACGCGGCATTGAGTGCGAGCCAGGAAGCCGACACGCAGGCGATGCTGGCACCGGACATGCCCACAGCTCTAGACGCACGCATCCAAGGGCTTGAAGGCGGCACCGGCGGCATCCTCGGCGGCACGCTCCGTTTCGTCGGTGACTCGGTGGGCATGGCCACGGGTATTCCGAGTTTCGGCGGCGAGATTCGACGGGGCCGGATTGAGATTGAACGGGCGGCCCGACTGGACCAGTTGCGCTCGACCCTCGGCGAATCACGCGATGCCACGCGTTTAGCACAGGCACGCAGCACAAGGGGCAACGCGTTCGCGGCGAACATGGAGCAGCAGCAAACGATGTCGCGGGACATCGGCGACCTGCGGCGTCGTCTCTCGTCGCTCGACAGCAGCCTTGGCGAGCGCAACGGCATCAGCTTCGGTGAAGGCTTGCGGACGGGCGTGGCCGAGTGGTTTTCAACGCGCAGCCAAGAAGACATTGACCGCGAGTACGAACTCAATCAGTTCGTCGTGAGCGATCCGGGTTTGCGGAACCAGATGGCGGTTGAGGCCTCGGCGATACGAAACACGTTGCTGCCCCAAGCCGAGCAACGTCAACGGCTCGCGGATGCACGATTCCAGCGGCAACGTCAACGCCAAGTGCAAGCCGCACGCACAGGGTTTGCAGGCAGAATCCCGGCAGCCGCCGGCAGAGACATTGAAGCGGCGTTCGCGCAGCTTGACACCGATGCGGCGGCGGGTTTGGCAGCAGCGGGCGATGATCCGGTGATGGCCGGATTGGTGGAGGAGGATTACCGCAGTCGCACCGACACGCTTATCACCAGCACGAGGCGTAGCCTCACGAGCCAGGCGGCCGACTTGCGGGCAAGTGCCGATGCGCTGCGGTCGGGCAACACGTTCTTGGCGCAGCGCATCGGCATCCAGCGCGACACCGCCCGGCGGCTGGAACGGTTTCCCCGGCAAGCAACGCCGTACTTGGAGGACGAATACGCAGCGGTCCGGCAAGGCATCATGGACCAGGGCAACGCTCGGCTTGAACAGGTCGAACGACAACGCGGCTACGCGCTGTCCGACCTGCGGGCTACAGCGGGCATCACCGACATGCAGTTGGGCCGAGATAATCGCGGCGCGACGCTTGCCGGCATCGAGCTACAGCGGCAGCAGGCGTTACGCGGCGTACTCGGTGACGATCAACTCACGGCAGCGACCAATCGACTTTTTGACAGCCGCACGGCATTGCAGCGGCAAGCGTTCGGCGACCGTGACGCGCGGTTCGATTTTGGTATGGGTGTCGCCGAGCGACAGGCCGACTCCATCATCGGCGGTCGCTCGTCGGAGGCGCATTTGCGGGCGTTGGTCGCACCCCTGCAATCGCAAGCGATGCAGCTTCGTCAGGCCGGGCGTGACGCTGACGCAGACCGAGTGCTGGACCTCGCGCGCAAACAGTTGGAGGGAGCGCGTGCCGAGTACGGTCGCGGATTCACGACACAGCAGTTCAGCAGCTTCGACCTTGTTACCCCGCCCCGGCCCAGCAACTCGTTTGGTGGCGCGCTCGATTCCATCATGGGAGAGCTGAATCAACAGCAGCCCAGCCGCGCCGCAGCTGCGGCGAGCATTGCCCAAGCTGCACTTGCAGGGGTGTCGGCTGGCGGTGGCGTCGCGGGTGTGGTTGCCGGTGCTGGCGTGAGCGGGGCCAACGCCGGGATGAATCCGATGACGGGCGGGGATGGCAACACAGTTGCTGACCTTCTACGTCAACTGCTAGACAAAGTTGAACGAATCAACGGCAACATCGAGGGCATCTAGTCCCCGCCCCACATCCTCGACCCCCCGCCGGCCCCCCGCCGCGACTTCGCGGCGGGGGGCTTTTCTATGCGAGCACGGCGTCAAGCTCGGCGGCGTCCACGTCGTCGCGATACGTCACGGCGGGCGCAGGCGAATCGGATGCGATCATCTCGCGGACCCACCGGCGACACGACAGCCGCACGCCACCGACCACAGCAAAACGCAACCGCCCCGCCGCCATCCATCGGTGAACCGTGGCCGGGTGTAGTGGCTTGCCGTTGCGGCGCAGCTCGGGCACCTTGGCGACCTTGGAGATCGTGAGCATCGCGTCGAGGACCGCGTCATTCGCAGCCGGAAACATGGATTGCATCGCCATGCGAAAGCGTTGGCGCGGATGCGTTAGCACCAGCGATTTACAACGTCGCGGGCTTGGCAACGCCTTCCACGGAACACCGCGAAACACAAGGGAAAACGCACGCCAGCACGCCCTAGCGGACGTGAAGACCTTGAACCACTCGCAGTGCAGTAGCGGTCATGGCCGGCGTCGTCGTGTGCTTGTTCAACTTGTCCGTCTCACCCGAAACGACGCGCCGCTTCAACGGCAGCTTTCAGGTCCGGCTCGGCATAGACCTCGGTCGTTGATTGGTTGCGGTGGCCGAGCATCACTTGCACGGCTTCAAGCCCGCCCGTCGCTTGACGTGTTCGCGTGGCCGCAGCGTGCCGCAGTTGATATGGCGTGAACGCGTGTTGTTTACGCCATGCCTTGCCCTCGGCACTGTTTGACCAAATGCCCTTCGGCAACGGATATGCGTTGGCACACGCCCGCGTGACCGCCTTGAGTAGAGAGCTGGCGTCGTACTTCTCGCCCGGCGTGCGATTTGGCTTCTCGCGTCGATTGGTGCCGGGACGGTTGCCACAAGATGCGGGCGTGACGCGGGCCGCCGTCAACGCAGCGCGTCGCTCACGCTCGGCTTCGATGGGCGAGAACATGAACGCCCCTGCGTCGCGGTCCATGAATGGCTTGAGCACTTCCACGCACTGCGGACCGATCGGGATCACGCGGGCGATGCCGTGATGCTCGGTCTTGTGCTGGCTCGGCTTGTAAAGCCAAACGTCGCCGGTGGCGTCAATCTCTAGTGGTCGCATCGCGCACGCTTCGGACGGTCGCATGCCCGTCAACCACATCACCCGCACAAGTGCCGCGACCTGGCGGGACAGGTGCGGGAGCACGTCGTTCACCATCGCCTCGGACACCGGCCCGACCTTGCGTGGCGGCTTCGCCTTGGTCTTCCCGGCCCGCAGTGCTTCGACCGCTTGCAATGCGTGCAATGTGTTCGCGTCGATTATCTCACGCCCGACCGCCCATTTAAACATGCGTTTGATTCGGTTGGTCTGCGCGTTGGCGTTGGTGCGATTCCACGGCTGAGCTTTCACCACGGCACCACGCCGCGTGTAGTACCAATCTCCCGCAACCATGTGCTCACGCAAAGTGCGGAGCTTGAGCGGACCGAATGACGCGACCGGCTCGCGCTCATGGAACACACGCAGCAACCGGCACACCGACTTGTACGACGCGGCCTCTCCGCACTCGCCGTAGTAGTCGCGGGCGTGCTCCATGAAGTCACGAATCAGGTGCGCGAACGTGTACGCCCCACCCGCCGCATCGTCGGCAGCCGTGGCAACGCCTTCCAGGCTTCGACCCGACGCCTCCCACTTTGCAATCAATGCCCAGTAGTCCGTATGCGCCTTTGGGTCGTTGTGCTTGCCAAGATAGATCGTGCGGCCGTTGAGTACGACGTAAGCGCGCGAGCTCGCTTTGTGCTCGCGGAGCTTGGGATGAGATGATTTAGGCTTGGGCAAGGTGCCTCCCGTGGGTTGCGATGCACCAGCCGAATTGCAAAACCGGTCAGGTTGACCGGTTTTCTTCGTGCTGGACGCCGCTCGCCTTGGGATGGCGGTGTGGGCAAATGCTGCCCCGGCTTGAACTTCCGTTGAGTGAGGCCGGTGGGGCTCGAACCCACGACCGTTCGATTAAAAGTCGAATGCTCTACCAACTGAGCTACGGCCTCGCGGTCGGCACTGTAGGCCGCTCTGTCACGAACGTCATCGCCTACCGTCGGCCGTGGCGATCCAGCGGGACGTAGCCATCGTCGTCCGGTGCGTGAGGTTCTCCGAAACCTCGCAGGTGGTGACGCTTTTTTCCCGCCGACTGGGTCTTGTGAGCCTGATCGCCAAGGGCTCGCTCCGACGCGATCGCAAGGGCTACGGCAAGTTCGACGGCGGGCTGGATTTGCTCGACCTTGGCGAGGCGGTCTTCCGGCACCACCCCGAGCGTGAACTCTCGACGCTTACCGAGTGGCGCCAGCTTAACGGCCACCTCGGCATCCGGCGGCGACTCCGCTCGATCTACCTCGGCATGTACGCCGCCGAACTGGTCGGCGCGGTCTTCGAGGAGCACGACGCTCATGCGACGCTCTTCGATCGGTTCGCGAAACTACTGGGCTTGCTGCCGACCGCACAACGGGAAGAAGTCACCGTTGCGTTCACCCTCGAAGTCCTCCGACAGAGCGGCATCGTGCCTGAGCTTGGCCGATGTGCCGTGAGCGGCCAAGCGGTCAGCGAGGGACCGGCCTACTTCTCCGCGGCCAAGGGCGGCGTGGTCCTTCCCGAAAACACCGTGGCAATCTTCGATGCGATGGATTTGCCTTTCGCCGGCGTGACGACGATGCGGCGGATGCTTGCCGGCCTCGCCACGGGCCAGCCCCAACGGCTTCCCCGGATGAGCCAAGAAGACGCCGACGTTTTACATCGTGTGCTCGCTCGACATGTTCAACACGCCCAGGGGCGTCGGCTGCGGGTGCCGCGATTCCTGCTCGGCGAAACGCAGGACGTGCTCATGCACCGTTGACCCGAGCGGCCAGCCGTCGGTTTGCTCATCGGCGCCGCTTTCGTAACCTACGGGCCATGCACACGGCAATGGTTTGCGCCGCCCTCGTTGCGATGACGGGTGCGGAACCGAAGGAATGGGATTACGGCCCCGGCGGCTGGCGTGACGCACGTCCACAGCAACCCGAAACACCCCCCGATGCGGGCGTGGGCAATGTCCGCGACGGTGCGGCCCGGCTGACGCGGACCAACGACGCCGCGCTGACCATCGAGCCGCCCGGCCCCATCAACATTGACCCGCTGTTCGACCCGATCGTCGATGATCTGGGTCGCAATCCCAAGCGGGCGTTCAACAAGACGGTCGACTGGCTCCTTGCCAACCCGACGGATCCGATGCGCGACCAAGGGCTTTACCTCGCCGCCACCGCGTTGTTCGAGTTCGGCAATCGGGCGAAGTCGTTCTTTTACTGCGACGAGCTTCTCGATACCTACCCGGAAAGCCCGCTTTACGACGACGCCTTGCGTTTGCAGTACACGATCGCCGACGAGTTTCTCAAAGGTTACAAGGAGCGCATCGCCAAACTGCCCATCGCGGATGGGCAGGACAAAGCGATCGAGATGCTTTTCCGCATCCAGGAACGCGCCCCGGGCAGCCCGCTGGCCGAGCAGTCAGTGCTTCGGGCCGCCGATCACTTTTACGGCAAGCGCGACTTCGACTTTGCCGCGATTTACTACCAGGCCTACATCGAGGCCTACCCACGCAGCCCGCAAGCCTCCGAGGCGAAACTCCGGCTCGCGTTCAGCAATCTTTTTCAGTACCGCGGCCCCGAGTTTGACTCCGGCCCGGTGATCGAGGCACGCAACGACCTGGCCGAACTCATCGGCACCGAGCCGGACATGGCCCGGGAGCGTGAACTCCAAAAAGTCGTCACGGAAATCGACATCGAGCTGGTTCGCAAACGCCTGACCAGCGGCGATTACTACCGCCGCACCGGTGAAAAGCGGGCGGCGGCGATGATGTACCAATCCGTGCTCGACGACTACCCGCTCGCCCCGCAGGCCGAGATCGCCCGCCGCAAACTCGAAGCACTTGGCCCGGTCGATCTGAGCTTCCCCGAGCCGGGCGCGGAGATCGGCCAATGAAGTTTGTCCTGCTCACATTCGTGTCGTGCGTCCTGCTCCTGGCCGGCTGCGGCGGCTATCAGGCCGTGGACATCCAGAACGGCGGTGCCGGACTCTGGCGCCAGGACGTGCAGACCGTCGCGGTGCCGACATTCGACACGTCCAGCTTCCGCCGGTTCGACGAGATTCGTCTCACCAAGGCGATCGCTCAGGAACTCGAAACCCGCAGCCCCTACAAGGTCGCCCCTCGCGAGACGGCCGACACGCTACTAGAGGGCAAGATCGTCGACAGCCGTCTTGCAACCATCAGCCGCAACCTCGACAACGCCGTCCCGCAGGAGCAGCTCTACATCGTGATCGTCGACTTCACTTGGAAAGACCTTCGCAATGGCAAGATCATCGTCGATCGCCGCAGCTTCGAAGCGTCTTCGCCGTTTTATCCCTTCCTCGGCGAAACCGACGAGGTGGGCAGTTATCTCGCGGTAGAGGACCTCGCCGCGGCGATCGTGAGCGAAATGCAGTCGGACTGGTGAGTCGACGACCACGTGTGATGCCGTGTTCGCCATCTGTCCGCCGGTTTCAAAACGCAACGATCGGCGGATGTGCGGGTGCATTGGATCGGACGACCCCTTGGACGATCGCTACCATGTGGCAAGCCGCAAAGCCGATGAACAGATTGCGTAGCTCGTTGTATCGAAAGTATTTCCAATAGATCGGCCGACCGAGGCACCACGAAGGATTGACCATGCCGGACCAGGACGAACGACCCCGCCGCAACGACCCCCAACGCGGCAACGACCCACGGGGCGAGAACTCGAACAAAGACGGCGACAAGCGCGGCGTCGACGCACCCCAGGGCGGCATGCGCTTTCACAAGGGCCTGATGGGATGGGTCATCATCATCTTCGGCGCGATCATGGTGCTCTACATCCTGACCTACCAGCAGGATGATCGCGTCGAGGTGAAGCTCGGAACCGTGCTCGCACAAAACGCGGCAGGCAACGTCGCGACCATCGACTTCAGCAACGAACGCGCCCGTGGCGAGTTCCGCGAAGAGATCGAGCACCCCACCGCTGAAGGCGTCACGGTGACGAAGTTCACCGCCCCCACGACGCCGGGCTGGGCCACGCACAACATGGAGTCCTTCCTCGCCGCCGCGCCGGCCGACACCAAACCGTTGATCGGTGCCGAGCGCGGGACGTCGTTGTTCGTGCAGATCCTCGTGCCGTTGATTCCGTGGATCCTGCTCATCGGTTTGATCTGGTTCTTCTTCATCCGACAGCTCCGCAACGTTGGCGGCCCCGGCGGCATGCTCGGCAACTTCGGCCGGTCCAAGCACCGCATGCTCTCCAAGGAGCACACCCACGTCACCTTCAACGACGTCGCCGGCGTCGAGGAAGCCAAGGACGAGGTCGAGGAGATCGTCGAGTTCCTCAAGAATCCGAAGAAGTTCCAACGCCTCGGCGGTCGCATCCCGCGCGGCGTACT
The DNA here is from genome assembly GCA_039182125.1 of Planctomycetota bacterium. Classification (NCBI taxonomy): domain Bacteria; kingdom Pseudomonadati; phylum Planctomycetota; species Planctomycetota bacterium. Next base: position 18,480 of record JBCDCH010000018.1, on the reverse strand, counting down.
GCTTGTCGGGCCTCCCGGCACCGGCAAGACGCTGCTCGCCAAGGCCATCGCCGGCGAGGCGGACGTGCCGTTCTTCTCGATCTCCGGCTCCGACTTCGTCGAGATGTTCGTCGGCGTCGGTGCGTCCCGCGTCCGCGACCTGTTCAAGCAGGCCAAGGACAACGCCCCGTGCATCATCTTCCTTGACGAAATCGACGCAGTCGGTCGTCGGCGCGGCGGGGGCTTCTCCTCCGGCGGTAACGACGAGCGCGAGCAGACGCTCAACGCCATCCTCGTGGAGATGGACGGCTTCGAGACCAACGACCAGGTCATCGTCATCGCCTCCACCAACCGCATCGACGTGCTCGACCCGGCGCTGACGCGTCCCGGCCGCTTCGACCGTCAGGTGCAGGTCCAGTTGCCCGACGTCAAGGGCCGCATGGCGATCCTCAAGGTCCACGCCCGCAAGATCAAACTCGGCCCCAACGTCGACCTGGCCCGACTCGCCAAGGCCACGCCCGGCTTCTCCGGTGCCGACCTCGCGGCGATCATCAACGAATCCGCACTCGGCGCAACGCTCGCCGGCAAGGACTTCGTCGAACAGGAAGACCTCGAAGAAGCCCGCGACAAAGTCCGCTTCGGCCGGGCCAAGAAGTCGCGCGTCATGGACGAGAAGGACAAGCTCGCCACCGCCTACCACGAGGCCGGCCATGCCGTGGTGCAGGTGCTCGAGAAACACGCCGACCCGCTGCACAAGGTTACCATCATCCCGCGTGGCCCCTATGGCGGCGCGACCATGTCGCTGCCGGAAAAGGATCGCAGCAACTACTCCCGCAAGTGGTGTCTCGCCACAATGCGCACGCTCTTTGCCGGCCGAATCGCCGAGGAGATGTTCACCGGCGACGTCAACACCGGCGTGCTCTCCGACATCCAGAAGGTCACCGAGATCGCCAAGCGCATGGTGACCGAATGGGGCATGAACGACGAGATCGGCTTCGTCTACTACGGCGACGACGGCGACTCCCCGAACATGATGGACCTCGGTCAGAAAGCGTCGTACTCCGACGAAACCGCTCGCCGCATCGACCATGAGGTCAAGGGCATGATCGATCAGCTCTACGCCGAGACCGAGCAGATCCTGACCGACAACAAGGAAAAGGTCGACGCTCTCGCCAAGGCGCTGATGAAGTACGAGACGCTTGACACCGACGACGTCAACCGAATCATGCGCGGCGAAGATCTCACCCGTCCGACGGTCAACGACCTGCTCGCTGAAGAAAAGAAGCGTCGCGGTCCCGTCCAGCCCAAGCCGAGCGAGGACGAGAACCCCGGCACCGATCTTGGCGGTGTTCAGCCGGCATAAATCAGTGGCATTTCTCGATCAGGCTCGCACCGTCGCCCGTTGGGTCACCGCGCTCGGCTTCATCGGGTCCGGCGTCTTTCACTTCGTTAACCCGGCGTTCTACCTCGACGTCATCCCGACCATCCTGCCGAACCCGGCTTTCTGGAACGCGTTGGCAGGCGTTGCGGAGATCATGGGCGGGATCGGATTACTCATTCCCGCACTGCGTCGGGCGGCGGCAATCGGCTTAATCGCGATGCTTGTGTGCTTCATCTGGGCACACGTCGACATCCTCATCTACCCGGACCGCTCCGCGATGGGCCGCAGCGTGCCGTACTGGTTGCTGATCGTGCGGCTGCCGTTCCAAGCCGTGTTCATCACCTTGGTCTATTGGGTCGGACTTACGCCAAGACAACAGGCCACCTCAACCGAAGCCGACTTCGCGTGACGGCGTCGGCTCGGTTTCGACGAAGGTCATTTGGTCCAGCAACGACGGCGTCACCGCCGGTATGGGCTGGCCCGTCGGATCGGCCGTGGCGACTTTGTATAGGCCGGCCAGTACCCACAAGCCGACAAAGAGCACAAGCGGCACGACATAGACGGCAAGGCCGCGAACCCGATCCGCGACGCTTCCTGACGCGCGCCCCACCCCTGGGACGTTGGCGTTTTTCATGAGCTTCCCTTTGCACCTGCGGGCATCGTGCCCGCGTCAACTTCCTACACCGCCGACACCAACATAGGTTGCAGCAGTTTTTCCAAACCGTTTCAATCCACAGACGATGACGCCGGCCCAAATCCAACATTGGCTGACCAACTTTGTCCCGGGCCGGAGCAAGCCGTTGGTGATGGGCGTGCTCAACGTCACGCCCGACAGTTTCAGCGACGGTGGCAAGTTCGACACGATCGGGTCGGCGGTCGCACAGGCGGAGCGCTTGATCGAGGACGGTGCCGACTTGCTCGACATCGGCGGCGAGTCGACCCGGCCTGGCAGCGATCCGGTCGACGCCGCCGAGCAGATTCGCCGGACGAAGCCCGTGATCGAGGCCGTTCGTGCAAAGTACGAGATCGCCCTCTCGATCGACACCACCCGGGCTGATGTGGCCGCTGCCGCGCTCGATGCCGGGGCTTGCATGCTCAACGATGTCGCCGCCGGACGGGACGACGCATCGATGCTCCGACTCGCCGCCGAGCGAGCCGTTCCGATCGTCCTGATGCACATGCGGGGCATGCCAAAGACCATGCAGGCCGACCCGACTTACGCCGACGTGACAGCCGAGGTCATCGACTTCCTCGGCGAACGGTTGAACATTGCCCGGGAGTGCGGGGTCGGGCAGATACTTGTCGATCCCGGCATCGGGTTCGGCAAGACGACCGAGCACAATCTGCAACTGCTCAGGGACCTACGCCGCTTTGCCGAACTCGGGCCGGTACTGATCGGGACGAGCCGCAAGCGATTCCTCGGCGAAATCACGGGCGAAACCGATCCCGCCGCCCGGGATCACGCGACGACCGCCACGACCGTCTGGGCTGCCCTGCAAGGGGCGGCAATCATCAGGGTTCACAATGCCCGCGCGGCCCGTCACGCCGTTGACGTGGCCGCTGCCATTCATGCGAACGACTGATAACGCTCTCGCAGCACACAAGTTGCCGATCGCGTCGATGCTATAAATGAAAGTAACCAGACTTTCGAGTATCGATGCCCTTCGACGACGTCCTCAACATCAACGGCCTGCTCATCGCACTGAAGAGCTACACGTGGTGGAAGGTTGCGCTCGAACTGTTGGTTATCGGCATCGTCGTGTTCTGGGTCATCCGCTTCCTCCAGGACACACGCGGGGCTCGTCTGCTCAAGGGCATCCTGCTGGTGCTCATCAGCGGATACATCATCGTTCGCATTCTCGACAGGTCGTTCGAGCTAATCACGCTCGGCTACCTCTACAGCCGGTTCCTGCTGTTCGCCGGTGCGGCGATCGTTGTCGTTTTCCAACCAGAGCTGCGCCGAGCGCTGATGCGCCTGGGCGAGACACGCCTGTTCACCGCCCGCTCCAACGCCGACGCACGAGTCGAAGCTCTGGTCGAGGCGGCGTCGTTCTGCGCCAAACGCAAGATCGGCGCGCTCATCGCCGTCGAACGTGAGGTCGCGCTGGCCGGGACTGCCGAGGGCGCGACGAAGCTCGACGCCGAACTCTCGAGCCGTCTGCTCAACACCATCTTTTGGCCCAACAGCCCGCTGCATGACCTGGGCGTGGTCATCAGCAAGGGGCGGATCATGTACGCCGGCGTACAATTTCCGCTCGCCGAAAGCGGAGAGCTTGAACGCGATCTGGGCAGTCGACACCGCGCCGCCGTTGGCATGAGCCAAGACTCCGACGCGCTGGTGATCGTCGTCTCCGAAGAGTCCGGCCAGATCAGCGTCGCCCAATACGGCAAACTGAACCGCAAGCTCAAACCCGACACGCTGCGCAGCATGCTCGAGGAAGCGCTCTTCGGCGACGGCACTGACCCCGACGATGGCGGCTTCAGCGACAGCCTTGGCGATGCACAGGACGAAAACGAAAACCGCGAAGACAAGCCCAACGACCCTGAAGCCAAGTCCGCCGCCTGACCTGCCCCAAGGCCAACCACGTTCACCCACCGCATGCCCAAGCAACGCGCCAAACTTCGCCTCGGACGACGCTCTTTGGTGTGGCGCATGTCCCGGCGGATCCGTCAGCGGATGACATGGGACTATTGGAAGACGCTGCTGGCGACGATCGTGTGGGTCGCGCCGTTGACGCTGCTGATCTGGGGCGTTGCCGAGCGGGAGCAGATCGTCAGCGGCGAGTCCACCGTCCGCCTCGATCCGCGTAGCCAAGACACGACGCTCTCGATCCGCATGCCCGGCCGCAGTACCGACTCGGTCCAGCTCACGTTTGAAGGACCGCGCGTCGGCGTCTCGGCCGTCAACGAGTTTCTGCTCGAAACCTCCCGCGAGGGTGGCCTGGTCTTTTCCGTCAGCGACGCCCTGCCGGTCGGCGAGGTCTCGACGATCGACCTGAGGCAGGCCTTGCAGGACGAGCGCGTGTTCAGCGAAAACGGCGTCCGCATCGTCGCGACCAGTCCGGCGACCGCCGACGTGTTCGTCGACAAGATCGTCACCCAAGTCTGGCCCGTACTCGCCGAGACCGGCATCGACCCGAACCTCATCATCACTTTCGAACCCACCGGAGCCACGGTCGTCGGTCCGCAACGGGTCTTGGAACAGTCCAGCCAACGGCTCTACGTCGAGTTCCCGGACAATGCCCTGACCGATGTGGGCACCGAGCCGCGTTTGTTGGACGAATTGTCGATTGTGCTTCCCGACGACGTCGCGATCCCGCTCACCATCGATCCGCAACGGGTCGATGCGACGGTCCGCCGCAAGGCGACCGTGCTCGAAAACTACGTCATCCGCACCATGATCATCCGCGTCGCCAAGCCCGCGGCCGTCGAGGGCCAGCTACGGATCAAGGTGGACCCGTTCGTGCTCAACAACATTGAGGTCACCGGCCCGCCGGAGATGATCGCCAGACTCGAACGTGGGGAAGTTCAGGGCGTGGCCGTGTTGGACGTGCCGGGCAACGTGCTGCCCGGTCAGCGACGGGCCACGCTGCGCATCGAACTGCCCAACGGCGTCCGGCTTGTCGATGAGCCCCCGGCAATCGACTACGAGGTCACCGCCGTTTCGCCGTGACGCCCTATCGTGTCTCGATGACCGACTATGCCGAGCAGCTCGCCCGACAAGCCCGTGCCGCCGCGTTGAAACTTCCGCTGATCGGCAGCTCCCCTCGCACCGCTGCCATTAGCCGGCTCGCCGACCTCCTGCGCGAACGAGCAACGAAGATCGTCGCGGCCAACGCGCACGACGTCGACGCCGCGACCTCCAACGGCCTGACCGACGCGATGGTCGATCGTCTGCGCCTTACACCGGGGCGGGTCGAGAAAATGGCCCTCGCCGTTGAAAACATTGCCCGTAAATCCGACCCGGTCGGACGCACGCTACACGGTGAGGTACGTCCCAACGGTTTGCGATTGGAAAAGCGTTCGGTGCCGCTGGGTGTGGTGTTTTTCATCTACGAGAGTCGGCCGAACGTGACCGCCGACGCCGCAGCACTCTGCATTCGCAGCGGCAACGCCGTCATCCTCCGTGGCGGCAAGGAGGCGATCCACTCCAACACGGCCATCGCCGAGTGCGTCGGTGACGCTTGCCGTGATGCCGGATTGCCCCCGCACACCGTGCAACTCGTCGAACGGACTGACCGAGAACTCGTGGCGGACTTTCTCCAACGCTCCGACGAGATCGACATCGTGATCCCGCGCGGCGGGAAGTCGCTCATCGAGGCCGTGGTGCGTGACGCACGGATGCCGGTCCTCAAGCACTTCGACGGCAACTGCCACGTCTACATCGACGTGTCGGCCGATCCGGCGATGGCCGAGGCCATTGCGGCCAATGCAACGACGCAGCGGGTCAGCGTGTGCAACTCGGCCGAGACGGTGTTGATCCACGCGGACTACCCCGCTGCTGACGAACTGCTCCGCAAGCTCGCCGACGCCGGCATGAAGGTACGGGGCGATGAGCGTGTGCGTTCGATCCTGCCCGAAGCGACTGCCGTGACCGACGACGACTGGAACACTGAGTTTCTCTCGCTCGACTGCGCGGTTGGCTTCGTCGACTCGCTCGACGCGGCGATCTCCCACGTGAACCGGCACGGCTCACGCCACACCGATGCGATCGTCACCGCCGACATGGCCGCCGCTGACCGGTTCGTTAACGCCGTCGATTCGGCCAACGTCATGGTCAACTGCTCCACCCGCTTCAGCGATGGCGGCGAGTACGGTCTAGGTGCCGAGATCGGCATCAGCACTGACAAACTTCACGCCCGTGGACCGATGGGCGCGAGTGACCTCTGCACTTACAAGTGGGTCGTCACCGGCCACGGGCAAGTGCGGTCTTGAGCCGCGTTGTGGAGCAACGCAGCTAAGCATCTTCGTGGATGCCGAGATCGATCGGTGACTCGCACGTCCCGGCGGCCACGCGCCGCACCTCACCACGACCACCGCTGATCGGGCCCTCGTAGTCGAGATACTTCCGCCGGTGATCGTGGATCGGCGTGACCGTCCCACTGATCGGCCACGTCGCCGACCGCCACGTTCGCAACACCCCACCTCGCTCACGTTCGACCATCACGTCGAAGTGATCCTCGTCATAGCCGGTGTGATGGAGGACGACATACCGGAGCGTCATGCGATGATCGTCGGGCCGGGGGCGTATTGGCTGCGTTCGCTGCCGCCTTCAGCGACGCTGCTCTTGATGTCACACGGATGGGCGTCGGCGCCGAGGCCGAAGTCGTCGTGGTACCACTCCTGAATCTGATTGAGCTCATCAGGCGTGATGTCCGGTAGATCGGGCACGGCGGCGATTTCGCGTATCTCGTCATCGGTCGTGAGCGTCGCGGTGATGCTCGTGAGCGCGGGTTGTTGGAACAGCCACTTGCAGGCGAACTGATGCATCGTCATGCCATGACCTTGCGCGATCGGGCGGAGCATGTCGGCCTTGGCCGGGCCGTGGATGCGCCAGTTCGCATCACGGAACTTGCGGTGATCGCTGCCGGAAGGATGGGCTTCCTTCTTGACCGCGTCCTTCAGAATGCCGGAGTGGTCCTGTACCCGCGCGAGAATGCCCGCGCCACACGATGTCGCCATCTCGCCCAGCTCGCGGGCGGGGTGTTGCTCGAGCACGTTGTAGACGGTCTGCACGACTTTCGCGCCGTGGTCGCCCATGGCTTGAAACCCTTCCTCGCGCCAACCGATTGCGGGGCCGAGCGAGACGCCCCACGTGCCGATCTTCCCCTGCTCGACCCACTTCTCACATTGCGCGAACAGATCATCGTGGAAGTGCGGCAGCTTGATGTTGTGGGCGAGGTAGACGTCAATCCGATCGGTGCCGAGGCGACGCAGCGAGTCGTCGAGCATGCGATTGATGTGCTCGGTTGAGAAGTCCTGCTTGCGTTCGCGGTGCGAGCCTTTTTCACCGGGATCGTTATGCCAGTCGTAGCCGAACTTGCCGCCAATCTGCACGCGCTCACTCTTGTCGGCCGGGATCTTGCCGAGCCAGTTGCCAAAGAGTTCCTCAGCCCGACCGTTGCCGTACGCGTCACCATTGTCGAAGAACGTGATGCCCTGATCGAGCGCGAGGTCGCACATGCGATCGCAGTCGTCCTGCGTCCGATGGCCCCACCAATCGACGCCGAAGATCCAGCAGCCGAGCGAGATGGGCGAGACGGCGACGTCGGTGTGTCCGAAGGTGCGTGCGGTCATAATGGATGATACGCAGCTCACTCGACGCGTTGGTACCGGCCTTTGAACAGCAGCGTTGTGTCGCCGTAAGTGCCGAAGCCGTCGATGGTGTAGGACGGGACGCCGTTGATAGTGACGACCTCCTCGCGGAAACATTCGTTGGGCCCGTACCAGAAAAGATTGCCGTCGGTCACCCGGCCGACGTGTTCGGTCACGTCGCCGGTCGACTTCTCCACGCGACAGATCAGTTCGCCGGCTTCATTGCGGAAGTTCTTCGCCTTGGCCGTCGTCACGTTGCCGTCGGTGTCGACTTCGCGAAAGTCCGCCACCTGCACGTTGCCCTCCCAGCGATACGACTGTTCGACGCCGAGTTCGGTGAGCAGTTCGCCCTCAGCAGAGAAGACCTGAAACGTCCCCCGCCAGTTTCCGTCGAACGGCTCAAACGCGGCAGGCCGGTCGGACGACGCGCTGGAATTGAACGCGAGTAGGCAAACGAAAAGCAGCAACTTCATCGCAACAACGTAGCTCTTCGGCAAACTCCACACAGCGCCCGAATCACTCTGCGAATCGTCACCGGGGACGGGCGGCCTTGCGCAGGAACCAGCCTGTCGTTCCGATCACGGCGACAATCACCAAGGCAAGCCGTTGAAGAGCAAGTGCGTGGAGCGACGCTCGAAGAACGGCAGCGTTGGGCGCTGAAAGTCGGTCGCCGCGGGAAGCAAGAGCGCGTCGAAGCGGTCGGCGGGGAAACCGGTGGTGGTTTCGTCAGCGCGGCTTGATGGCTCGTCGGGATCGACCAACGTGCCCGTGGTGTAGATGTTGTCGCGCAGGATACCGACGAACGGCGAGTTCTCGAACGTCACATGCCCGTCGGCGTACAGGATGTTCTGCCCGTCGCCGCCATGGTTCGGCGAGTTACCGGCCTTCCTCTCCTGAGACGTGCTGTCGACAGTGAGATCAAGTAGCGGCTGTCCGCCAGGATTTCGGTCAGCGACCAACGGCATATCGGCCGTCATTGTGTTATTCCACTTCCAATCAGGTGCCTCGGAGTAAGGGTTGGCGAAGCTGTAGCTGAGGACACCGCTGTGGGGAAAGTTGGATGTCTGGTTCACCGGCTTGCTTGCGAAGTCCCACGGGCGAACGCGAGCGTGGTTATCGACTTCCGACGGGCATAGGAAGACGCCGGGATCGATATCTTGCGTACGCAGGAGAATGTACCACGCGGCAGTGATGTCGTTGAACTCCGGGCCGGTCCACGGGTCGGACGTATCCCAGCCGGTGAATGCGGTGGGTGGCTTGGAGAAGTCGTGGGCAAGTGAAGGGAGTGCGTTGGCGTTTTCATGCGCGTAGATAGTTGCCGCGAGACTGATCTGGCGGAGGTTGCTAGCGCATTTCACGCGGCACGCGGTTTCCACGCTTCGGCTGAGCGATGGCGCAATGGACATCAAAAACATGATCACCAAGCCCACTGCCACGCATGCCACCACGAGTTCGCCGAGGGTGAATCCACGCCGCATAACCCATGGCATCGACCAGCCGCCAACGAGTTGCACCGTTGGTCAGATCCGCGCCAGCATCGTCTTGTAGAAGCTCGCGTTGTTGGGGTGCTTTTCCAGGGCTTGCTTGAGCGTCTGGATGGCGGCTTGCGGGGGCATGGCAAGGAGATGGCGGCGGATCTTTCTTGCCGCTTCGAGTTCCTTGGGCTCCATCAACAGTTCCTCCTTGCGGGTGCCGGACTGTTGGATGTTGATCGCGGGGTAGATGCGGTCGTTGGCGAGTTTGCGGTCGAGGGTGAGTTCCATGTTGCCGGTGCCCTTGAACTCCTCGAAGATCACTTCGTCCATCCGGCTGTTGGTCTGGATCAACGCGGTGGCGAGGATGGTGAGGCTACCGCCGTCCTCGACCTTGCGGGCGGCGCCGAAGAGCTTCTTGGGGATGTCGAGGGCTTTGGAGTCGATGCCGCCCGAGAGGGTTCGGCCGCTGTTGCTGCCGCGGTTGAATGCTCGGCCCAGGCGTGTGAGCGAGTCCATCAGCACGACGACGTCCTTGCCCTCCTCGACCTTCCGCTTGGCCCGTTCAATCACGAGCGTGGCGATCTCGAGGTGCTTGGCGGTGTCGTTGTCGTTGCTCGAGGCGTAGACGGTGCCGGGCACGTTGCGTGACATGTCGGTCACTTCCTCGGGCCGTTCGTCGACGAGCAACAGAAACAGTTCGAGATCCGGATAGTTCGCGCCGATGCCCTTGGCGATGTTCTGGAGGAGAATGGTCTTGCCGACGCGCGGCGGCGCGACGATCAGCCCGCGCTGCCCGAAGCCGACCGGCGTGAGCAGGTCGATCATCCGTGTGGTCAGTTCCTTTTGATCGTGCTCGAGCTTGAGTTGCGGCTGGGGGTCGAGTGCGACGGAGTCGTAGATGCTGGTGTACTCGGAGAACTCCTTGGGGTCTTTCCCGTCGACGGACTGAATGAATCCGACGGACTTGCCACGCTCCTTGTTGGGCGGATCGCAGAGCAGTTCGACGCCGGGCCGGAGGCGGAAACGATCAACGACACTGCGCGGAACCACGTTGCGGCCGGGCAGGTCACGCAAGAGATTGGCCGGATCGCGCAGGACACCGTCGCCACGCTCGGAGGGGAGGTGGAGAATGCCACGGATTAGGTCGGTCTCGACCGCTTGTTCTGCCATGAGGGAACACCAGATTGTGTCGTGAGCGACGACGAGTACCGACAAGTTTGCGTCGGCCCCGAGCAACGCGTGACCTTCGGAAAGTCAACGCCGTCCCGGGCCTATGCTAGGCCAACCAACCCCAAATCCCCACCATGGCCCAAGAGAACGACATCCAGGCACGATTGACCGACGACATGAAAACCGCCATGAAGGCCGGCGAGAAAGACCGGCTGCAGGTCATTCGCATGTTGCTCAGCGATGTGAAGAACGCCGACATGACCGGCGTCACGCCAATGGAAGCGGTCGAGTCTTACGGCAAGAAACTCCGCAAGAGCGTCGAGGAGTATAAGAAGTACGACGACCCCGACCGTGTCGCGGCGCTCGAAGCCGAGTACGCCGTTGTCGAGGCATACCTTCCGAAGAAAGCCGACGCGACCGAGACACGGGCGCTCGTCGATGCTTACCTCGCGGAGAACCCCGCCGATAATTTCGGCCGAGCGATGGGCGGATTTATGAAAGCCCACGGTGACCGGGTCGACCCTACGCTCGCGAAGTCTGCACTTAACGAAGCGCTCAAGAACTAAGGACCCATCCATGCCCGACATGCCCGCCGTTGGAACCAAAGCCCCCGACTTCGAACTTCCCAGCAGCACCGGCGAGACACTCAAGCTGAGCAAGCTCGCCAAGTCCGGCCCGGTCGTGCTGTACTTCTACCCCAAGGCCGACACGCCCGGCTGCACGACACAGGCCTGCTCCATCCGTGATCAGCACGCCGACTTCGAAAAGCTCAACGCGACGGTCCTCGGCGTGAGCCCTGACCCGATCAACAAAGTCGAGAAGTTCGCCACGAAGCGCGAGCTGAACTTCCCCCTGCTCGCCGACGAAGACCACGCGGTGTGCGACACCTACGGCGTCTGGGTCGAGAAGAGCATGTACGGCAAGAAGTACATGGGCGCGGCTCGCGCCACGTTCATCATTGCCAAGGGCGGAAAAATCGCGGCCGTGTTCGAGAAGGTCAAGCCCAAGGAACACACCGAGCAGGTGCTGGCATCCTTGGGCGAACTCTAACGGCGCCGACGTAACAGCAGTCCGCCGAGCGCGATGGCCGCGATGCCCGGCTCGGGCACGGTCGTTCCGCGACGAAGCTCCTCGAAGTTCCACGTCAACAGCGGGTCGCCGACCGGCACGTTCTGCCAGCTGATCAGCTCGTTGCTCAACCAGGCGGCCTCGGCGAACGTCAGTCCGTCGAGCAACGCGGGGATCAACACTTCCTCGTTGGAAACGCTCAGATCGAACGGTTCCCACGCGTGCCCACCGGCGGCGGTACCGCCGATCGCGATCCACTCGGCGACCTGCGCCTGGCCGCCGCGGTTGGCGGGTGACCCGTCGCTTTGCAACTCGAAACTCGTCGCGTTGAAACTCTCGTAGCTGATGAACACCGCCCCATCGGCCAACTCGAAATCGAGCTCTTCGGTGACATAGCTGAACCCGTCGACCGGGGCGTCGTCGAACGCTCCGTTGCTGCCGAGGCCGGTGTAACTTATCACCGGCCCGTTGGCCGTCGTGATCGTCGCACTGGTCACGTCGACCACGGGCTGCACGCCACGCTGTTCAAGTTCTTCACGCAAGCCTCGGATCAGCACGTCCGCCCCGTCGCGTTTCTCGATCAGGTTGTCGATCGGCGGGTCGAAGTTGGTATCGCGGTCGAGAATGAACTGAGCGTTCCTCGGGACCGTCACGTTCTGGGCCCGGTTGAGCGACGCGACGACATCGTCGACGGTGAACCCGTCGAGCCGGCTCGTGAGGATGAGCGACCCGAGTTCGTTGGACGCGTTGATCTGGCGATACTTGCCGAACCGCTGGATGGGCGTGTACGTCGATGCCCGATCGAATACATCCGGGTCGGAGTTGAGGTCGATCGTCGTCGTGGCGCGATAGGGATTGAACAGAGCGCTGGGGCTGTTGCTGAGCGTCGCCGCGCCGGCGTTCTGGCGGGCGAGGTCGATTGCGGCCAGCGTCAGTTCGCTTTCCACACTACTGAACGTGCTGCTTTGAATATCGAACTCAGTGCCGCTCGCACCCGAGATCCGGTACGGCACGCCCTTGGTCGTCACGATGACATGGGTGTTCGCCACGTTGTCGCCCTGCCCGAGGTATGCCTGCACTTGAGGCAAAAGCGAGGTTTGGTAGGTGGCGATGTCGATCGTCTCGGTGTTCGGGACGTCGATGTTGAGCAGCGTCACACCGGGTCGCAGGGCTTGATACGCGTCGCCGATGGCGATGCTGTCGGCACTGTTTTGGTTGACGAGAACGACGACGTTCTCCTCGCTCGTCTGCCCCGCCGAAACGGACGCCACGGCCACGACGATCACACCACCGACGCCAAACTGATACGAAAGACTTTTCATATGGATGGGCTCCAAAGCTGAATATACCTCAAACCTGGCACTGCGGTTCGTCCGTGCCGCGATGATCATGTCCCACGTGTGTTGCCAAACAACTCGATGTGGAGCCGGGGGCAATACCGAAACCCTTCCGACCGACACAGATCGACCAACCAGCCCTGACGTTCCCGCAGCGTTGCACTGTCGGTCCCCTCAGGCATCAGGAGGACGTCACCCGGTTCCCAGCCTTTCAGTTGGCCGAGCAAATGACGGATTTCGGTCAGGTCGGCCGGATCGGCAACGACGAATTTGAGTTGAAAGGCAGGCCCGGCGTCGATCATTCGCTGGATCACGTCCGGCCGAAGCCGCCGCTCATCGTGGGCGACGGCGAGCTTGCCGGGAGGCGTGCTGTTGCTCAGCTTGGGCGAGATGCTCCATAAATCGCACCGCACGTCCCGCCAGATCGTCCCGGCGGTTTCGATCGTGAGGTGGCCGGCGAGCCGGTCGATCAGGTCGCCGACGTTGTCCCAGATCATCGGTTCCCCGCCGGTAAGCACGACATGGCCGCAACCGACCGCATTGACCCGCCCGGCCAAGTGCTCCGGCGTGTCCCGCTCGCCCTCCGGCTCCCACGAGGCGTATGGCGTGTCGCACCACGCACACCGCAGATTGCACCCCGACAGCCGTACGAAGACGCTTGGCATGCCGGCGAGTTTGCCCTCCCCCTGGATGCTGTGGAACACCTCCGAAACAAGCATGTCCGAGCGTAGGCCTAACCCAACTTTGCGGGGCGTGTCCAACGCATCATGACGTACTGCGAAAAACTCGAAGATCGTCGGCTGCTGACCGCCGTGTTCCTCTTCGGCGACGGCACGCTGCAGATCAAGGGCACGGGGGGTGCCGACTTCATCTCCGTCGATCGGGACGAGTTCGAGAGCCGGGTGCGGGTTGTGCGTGGCGACGTCATCCGACGCTTCGATTACGCCGACGTCTCTAACATCGTCGTCGTCGCCGGCAATGGCGACGACGACATCGACATCGCGCCCGAGGTGTTCGTCACCACCCGCATCTATGGCCAAGACGGCGACGATCTGATCTTCGGCGGCGGCGGACGCGACATCGTCTTCGGCGGCTTCGGCAACGACACCATCGCCGGCAACGCCGGCAACGATCTACTCCGTGGCGAGTTCGGCGACGACCAGATCAACGGCGGCTCCAACGGCGATCGCATCTGGGGCCACGCCGGCAACGACGATCTCAATGGCTCATCCGGCAATGACACCATCGACGGCGGTGATGGCTTCGACGCCATCAACGGCTCGCGCGGTGCCGATCTGATCTTCGGCGGACGCAACGACGACACCATCGTCGGCGGCTCCGGTGACGACGACATCTTCGGCGAAGACGGGTTCGACGACCTTTTCGGCGAGTCTGGCTACGACATCATCGACGGCGGTCTTGGCAACGACGATCTCATCGGCGGCGACGACACCGACGAGCTTTACGGCTGGGAAGGCGTCGACTTCCTCGATGGTGGGCGGGGTGACGACTTCCTCTGGGGCGGCCCGCAGAACGACATCATGCTCGGTGGCAGCGGCAACGACACGCTCCGTGGCGTCGGCGGCCGGGACGACATGTTCGGCGAAGACGGTGACGACGAACTGTTCGGCATGGCCGATCGTGACACGCTCGACGGCGGCCGCGGCAACGACCTGCTCGACGCCGGTGCCGGCGATGACGAATTGATCGGCGGCTTCGGGCGCGACACCATGTTCGGCAGCTCGGGCGATGACATCCTCGACGCCGTCGATGGTGACTTCGACGAAATGTTCGGCGAAAACGGCGAGGACACGCTTTATGGCGACTTCTACCGCGATGAGTTCAGCGGCGGCCGAGAGGACGACGTCTTTATCGACGAGTTCGGCTTCCGCTTCTGATGCGACAAAGCACACTCACCGCGTAAACACGAAGTTCGCACGAAACGTCGGCTCGCCCTCGACCGGCTCGAACCACGACCGGTACAAGGTGAGTTCGACGGTGCGGTCCAACGACGGGCTCGGACTGCGTTTTTGGAAAAACACGTCCAGCACGTTGCCCTCGGCATCGAGCGTCACATCGATGATGACGATGATCGGGAACTGTGCGAAGCCGATCTCGTCACGCATGGCGAGAAAGTACTGGGCCGGCGCGAGTCGGAATTCCCGGCCAAAGCGGGCGTCGACCGCACCGTTGTTGAACGTCGCCTCACGCACCGTGGTCGCGGCCTGCAGGTCGCTCTCACCGGGGGGGCGCGGCTCGCCGCCATCGGATTGCGGGCGAGACTCCTGGGCTTCTTGCGGTTCCTGATCTTGGGACGAGTCTTCGCCTTCACGGGGGCTGGGCTCGGGAAACGTCGGCAGCCGACCGGGTAGGTCCGGCACGACGAACCCACCACCGGGCGGACGGGCCATGCGTTCCTCTTGCGGCGGCAGCGCGAGCCCGCTGTTCGAGGAAGAGGCCGCTTGCTCCTGGAAACCGTCAGGCCCAGCCTGTGGCACCGGACCATCCGCGCTGTTGATCGCGTTGCCTTGGCCGGCCGACTCGCCCCAGATCGATTTGATCTCGGGCAATAACACCTGCGGCTCTTCGACGTAGATCGGATCAACCCGCGTCGGTGCCGGTCTTTCCGTGCGAGCGATTCGGACGACTTGGTGGTTGACCCCGTACAGCCACATCGACCCCGCGACGCCCGCGTGGATCACGAGCGCACCGACGGCCGGCAGAAGGATGGACGTGCGGCGTCGCACCGCCTGATCGTATCGGTCAATCGGACGAAAGCTCTGCCTCCAGTTGCGTGAATGCGTCCGTCACGGTTTCGGCGACATGCACCTTCGCCCAGGCTTCGGGCTTGATGAAGCCATCGTCGATCCCGGCGTCGATCGTTCGCAAGAGCGGGGTGTAAAAGTCGTGGACGTTGAGTAGGACGACCGGCTTGGCGTGGGCGTTGAGCACCCGCCCGACGGCGATTTCGAAGAATTCTTCGAACGTTCCGAGCCCGCCCGGCAGCGTCAGAAACGCATCGCCGCGGGCCTCGAGTTCGTGCTTGCGGTGCCGCATGTTGTCGGCGATGAGCAACTCGTCGGCCGCCCGGTCGAGGATCGACTCATCGAAAAGCATGGGCGTGATACCCACGACCTTGCCCTTACCGCCACGAACAGCATCAGCAACCGCCCCCATGCACCCGACCGCATTGCCGCCATAAACGAGCGACCACCCACGTTCCGCGATCGCCCGCCCCACCTCCGCGGCAGTTTCGGTGAAACGTAGGTCAACGTGGTTGGACGATGAGCAATAGACGGTCAGCGCGGGCACGTCGGACGGTAGGCAGCCGACCGATCAGTCGAACCGCGTGAGCGCCATCTCCGCACCTGCCACCACGCATGCGTACGCCACAACGAAGTTCAAAGCCGTCAGCGCGAGCAACGAGAAGCCCGACCAGAACTTGGCACCCGGTTCGGCGCGATCTTTCGCGCTGCGGGCCAGGTGTGCGACGACGTAGCCGAGCATGCAAGCGGCGTGCAACAGCCCGACGCCGAGCCAAAGAAACCCGATGACGATGAACGCTTCACCTTTCGTGATGGCGAAGAGCAGGAGGATCAAAAGTCCAAGGATGCTCGGGAAGATCGCGGCGATGTATGCTCCGCTTCCCGGCGGTTGGTAGTCGCGGGCATCCGTGCCAGGCGACGCATACGGGAGTGTGTCGGTCTCTGCCATGCGGCCTCCGATTGAAACACCGAAGACACGCCGAAAAGTTGCAGACCGTGATAACGATGGGCCACCGGCGTCACACGCTTTGCTTCACTACTTGAAGTAGCCCTTGTCCGTGAAGTATGTGATCGCTTCTTCGGTGCTCTTGAAGACGGCGGTGGCCGTTTCGGTGATGAAGGGGCTGGGGAGGGCGCTGCACGCCCAAACGACGAAGACCTCTTTGCCGCCCTCGAAGGCGTGGTGCAGTTCGCGTTCGACGCCGCTGCTGAGGCCGGGCTTGCCGTTGGGGAGCTCGGGGACGAGGCTGATGATCATGTCGGCCTGATCGACCATCTTGAAATCACGCGCGTAGATCTGGCCCATGATGTCGCCGCTGATCTGAGCGACCTCGGCGGTCTTGAGCGTGACCGGCCCCTCGGCGGCGTCGAGCGTGACCATGTCCTCGCCTTCCTTCATCGCCTCGACCGCCTTCATGTGCAGCACAAACTCGTCCACGTCGGCCGGGTCGAAGCAGATGAAGTGCTCGTTGATCTTCGCCTTGAACTCGTCGATCTCCCGCAGCGTGTCGGGCAGGTCCATGACGTGCGACATGGGGAAGCTGAGGTAGACCTTCTGCATCTCCGGCTTGAACATCAGCCGGAACGTCGTCTCCACCGTCGGCTTCTCCCTCCCGCGGCTGATCATGTAGAAGTGGCCGTGACCTTTGGTGATGTTCGCGAGGATCTCGGTCGCCAGCGTCTCCTCCTCACGCCAGACCATGATGTCCTTGAGCGTGTGGTCGATGTCGTGGTCACGGTTGAGCCGTTGGTGGACCGACTCGGCGTTGTCGAGCAGCGTCAGGTAGAGGTCGGCGTTGAACTCCTTGATCTGATCGAAGTCGAACGCGGCGAAGAGCCCGTGTCGCCAGCGGAAGGTAGCGTGCGTGTTGACCAGAACGTGTTCGTGCTTGTCGGCGATGCGGAGGATCTTGTTGAAGACCGCTCGACGCAGCGAGTTGAGCCGAGTGATGGGCAGGTTGAGGATGCGGCCCGCAGGGATGTCCGGGGCCTCGTCATACATCATCTTCCCGACGTGCAGGACCTGCAGGTCGTGGCCCGCATCGCGTGCCAGGTTCTGGACCGCGTCGAGGTACGGGCCTTTGTCAACGCCAACTTGTCCGGTGAGAATCGCTCGCATGAGTCGGCAGTGTAGCCCGGCCGGCGGGAAATGCCGCGCTCAGGCGAGCCGTAGCTTGGCGAGTTCGTCCCGGAGAAACGCCGCGTGCTCGTAGTCCTCGCAGGCGATCGCGCTGCGGAGTTGTTGCTCGAGGCTGACGCACGGGTCCTTCGCCGAGGCGACGGCGAGCGCGTCGAGCACACGCCGAAGCACCTTGACCTCGTCGGCCGAGCCGAAGTCGGCAAGCGAGCCGGCACGGTGGTACGCCTGACGAATCCGCCGCAAGCCCTTCCGCACGGCCTGCTCCGCTTCCTTGAACTCACCCCGCTCCACCGCCACGGCCGCGATCGCGCGGTAGTGCATCATCAGCAAGTACGGGCGGAACCCCTCCATCGCGTTGCGGTCGGCCTCGGTCGCGGCGTACTGCCGGCAAAACGACATCACCTGAAGGTTGCGTTTCGTGTCACGCGCGACCGCGTCGAACTCGTCGAGCACGAAAAACGACAGGTACCGCTGGTAGTACATCGCCGCCTCCGATCTTAACAGATATCTCCGCGCAATCCGCATGACGACAATAGCAATCGAGTTGGCAACGTGAACGCCTTAAGCAGGGTTGTGTAATCAAACGACACTCCTTGCACGACCATCCATGTGGATGGGACACTTCACTGAGCGAGCGGCCCCTTTCACTGGAACAACACGCAGACACTCGCCGATCCGCAAGACGACACCATATCCAAAACGGATGAACTGGACTCTGTTGCGTATGGCAGAATAGCGACTAGGACACGCTTGAGGTCCTTTATTTATATCCGCTACGATGGCACCGATCCTGTCGATGAGCCCAACCACATCGTGATTTAAGCTGCTGTAGATAGATCGAAAAGGAGAT